>DAOTUF010000435.1:0-6569 GCA_034437495.1 Chloroflexaceae bacterium
GGGCGGGTTCTCCCTGCGCTGCCCCCTCCACCAGCGACCGCAAATCGTTGCCAATCAGCCCGAGCAGCACGTGGTAGGGGGGCGGATTTTCCGGGTGTACTTCAAAGCGGGCCCGCTCAAACCACTGCACCTGGTAGTCATTCCCGTCGGACAGGGTGGTCCGGTAGGCTCCCGTCAGCGGCAGGCCGAACAGGGCCAGACTCTCGGCATCGGTCTTCCCCGGCTGCCCATCCAGTTCCAGCCCATTGGCCTGCCAGGTGGCCAGAATATCACCACAGACGTTGAACCCCGTCTCCTCGAAGTAGCGGCACCCCTCGCGCGGCTCGTCGCGGGGAGGAGCGCCCTGGTTATTGACATAAACAGCTCCCAGGCGGCTCAACTGCACATCGTAGGGCCGGGGGTGCTCGGGGTGGAGTTCGAGCCGTGCCCGTTCAAACCACTGCACCTGGTAGGGCGTTCCCTCTATCAGTTGCTCGTGCAGGGGGGAGGTGGGGAGGCCGAAGACGGGAAGTCCTCCGTGCTGTTCCCAGAACTCCCGAATGCGCCCTTCGATGCAGAACCCGGTCTCAAAGCAACGCGGCTCCGTCTGAGCCTGCGCAACCCCGTGGTTCAGCCACCCCCCCACCGTGACCTTCAAGACAATCAACAACCCGACAAGACCCACCAACCGAAGAACATCGTTCAATCTCATACCTGCCCCCCCCAACAAGAAATCAACTGGCGCTCGGACAACTCCTGAAGAAAGGCCAGCGTATCGGCCTCCACCTGCGCCAGAGCTACGTCATATTCATGACCAATAATGGTTGCAATCTCCCGCACCGTTCGGTTCCCATCGGTCAGGCTCCAGATACGAGCGCCCACTTCGTTCAACACTTTGATTTCTCCCCGCTCTGGCAAGACCAGCACGGCTTCATTGTGGACAACCTGCCCGATGACCCCGGCGGTGGGGCACGGGGACGCATCCAATGAAAGCAATACATCCATAGCTCAATATCCTCATTTTCCAATCACGTCATCATTACGCATTCTTGTCAATCATCAATCGAATGGTCCATTATCATCTCTCATCATCTCATCAATATGGTCATCAGGTACGGGTTGGGGTCTCCTGGCTCCAATCCGCCGCCTGGCCCGGTGCAGCCACACCACCAGCCAGCCATAATACCCCCGGAGACGACTCTGCCCAACCTGCCACCAGTCCCCCAACTCCCGCCGCGGTTGGTGGGGTCTGGTGGTCTGTTCGATGGCGACCACCCGTCCGAGCAGGGCATCGTCCGACACCGGCGCATCGGGGGAGCGGCAGGTATCCCCCATGGTATACCATCGCTGCCGGCCCCGCTCCATATCCACCAGCCGGTGGGTAATCAAGCGCTCTCCACGACAGACGACCACCACATCCCCCCGCCGCAGTCGTTTCAGGTCCACCGCCTCTACCCATACCAGGTCTCCCGCCTGGATGAGCGGGCGCATGCTCTGGCTGACCACGCGCAGGCACACGCGGTGCCCGGAGGCCAGCGCGGTGGCCGCCAGAGTGTGCGCAACCCGGGTATATCGGGGGTTCATGGTGCCGTCCGCCTCCTGGCCTCCTAGGGACTTCCGGGTTTGGGTGGCTTGGGTGGGAGAGGTGGGTCCAGCCGTCCTCCCCCGCCATCGCCTCCCGACGTTCGGGGGGCGGGTTTGGGCGGCAGGGCCGGGTCCAGCCGTCCTCTCCCCCCCTCCACATCCTGGGGCCGCGCATTCGGCTTGGGCGGCAGTTCAGGGTCTACAGCTCCCGGCTCAGGAGCGGCGAGCATCGATGTCATCGCGTGGGTCTCCATCTCCAACTCGTGGAGAATCGCCGGTCTGCGGTAGGGTTTCTTCGGCGTTTGCGTATGAGCATGGTGCGGCATGGGCATGGTTTCTTTCCCCTCTGCATCAAAACGAGTGTCCAATCTTTCCACAACAACTTCCTTCCTGGGGTGGCCTGGCGAACGCCTCCCCGAAGCACTGACCAGGCTACCTTAGTAAACGAAAGCGTCCAACCCTTTCCTCCAATCCCACAAACGTCAAACGGATGAAGGGTTACGGATTCATTCAGGGATCGGTTGCCGACGGTTCGCCCGTGTTGGGCAGGATAGCCGGAACCGGCTGAATACCCGTATAGGGCAGTTTTCGGATAAGCGGAGTGGGGGTAATGGTCGGCGTTGGGGCGGGAAGAATCCGCAGCGCGAACATCCCCGTCCGCGTGGTGAGCGCAAATACCCCGTCGCCACCGGGCATAACCAGGGTTGACAGCGGTATCCACATCCCGGTCTCCGGGTCAAAGTAATAGATGACCAGTCTGGAGAGATCATCCCCCACGATGTCCCGAATGTCGGGCGTGATGAGGCGGCGCACCTCAACCGGGTTGACAAACTGATAGTCTGGTATCAGGTTGCCAAACTCGTCATACACGCGCACATCGAAGGTCGTCCCATGGAATCGGTCATCGTCAAGAGGCGGAGTGATGCGAACCTCAATGATGGTGGTATCTTCCACATCATCAGGGGTGACAATCAACTGCCATGGCTCCTCGATGATGCCCGTTCCAGGGACCGGCTGCCCCGTTTCGGCATCAATAATCTGCCCGGTGTCCGGGTCAACGATGAACGTATAGCTCCTCCCCCCGACCGGGGTGGGTTCTGGCGTTGGTATCCCGACGATGGCCGTGGTAGTAGCGGGAGGGAACTTATCGTCATCATCGTCGTCGTCATCGTCGTCGTCGTCGTCGTCGTCGTCATCGTCATTATCGTCATCGTCGTCGTCAGGTGTGGAAGTCGGGGTTCCCTCCGGTGTGGCCGTGAGCGTGCCGGTGGGCGTGTTGGTCGGCGTGCCTTCAGGCGTGGGTGTGGTGCTCAGCGTGCCGGTGGGCGTGTTGGTTGGCGTGCCTTCGGGCGTGGGCGTGGCGCTCAGCGTGCCGGTGGGCGTGTTGGTCGGCGTGCCTTCGGGCGTGGGCGTGGGTGTAGCGCTCAGCGTGCCGGTGGGCGTGTTGGTCGGTGTGCCCTCGGGGGTGGACGTGGGCGTGGCGCTCAACGTGCCGGTGGGCGTGTTGGTCGGTGTGCCCTCGGGCGTGGGCGTGGCGGTGAGGGTGGCGGTGATGGTGCCCGTCGGCGTTTCTGTGGGCGTACTGGTTGGGGTGTCGGTCATGGTCGCCGTGGGGGTGATGGTGGGCGTGGCGGTGGGTGTGCTGGTTGGGGTATCCGTTGGGGTGTGCGTGGGCGTGATAGTGACGGGAGTATCGGTCGGGATAGTCTGTCCATAGGGTGACTGAGCCGGGGTTGCCCAGACCGCCCGCGTGAGACTGAGCAGCAAGACCCCGGCTATCAAGCAGGTCAGGAACACTGGCCTGACGAGATGTGCAAGTGACCACCTGTTCATAAACATATATCTCCTTTTACATTGGCAACTGGCTCATGCTATTATATAATAAGATCGCAGATTTTTGTGAAGTATCAACATGTGGGCGTGACAAAGTTATGACAAAACCTTCAAAACATTTTCCTTTGCTGCTGACGGTGGTGCTGCTCGTCGTCATAATTATCAGTTGTGTGTGGTGGTCGCGTTCTAGCGGCACCCCGGCGGGGATACCCGCGGGAGGTTCGACCACGGCGCAGGCCATCCCCGAGCTAGCGACCCGCCCGACCTCCGGCGTTCCTCCTGATGCGCCGGTGTTTCCGCATGGACGGAGGGCGACCAGTCCGCTTGACCGTCCAGAACTGGATGAACAGGTTGCCGCGCCGACGGCGGCTCCCACACCGGTCAATATGGTGGCGCACCCCGGCGACCCGGTACGAGTTCAGATGGAGGCCATCGGCGTAGACCAGCCGGTCATTGCCGTGGGACTTGATGATGACCGCATTCCCATTGTTCCGAAGCACCACCCGGGTTGGTATCTCTTCAGTGCGCAGCCGGGGATGGGGGAGAATGTGGTGGTGTGGGGCCATGTGCTTCGTTTCAAGGATGCGCCCGACACACCCGCGCCCTTCGCCCGGGTCCACGAACTGACGCTCGGGGACCGCCTGGTGCTGACCACCGCTGACGGAATGACCTACCCCTACGTCGTGAGCGAACAGGTGTGGGCAACGCCCAACCAGATCCGCTACATCCTGCCCCAGGGCAGCGAGCGCCTGACCCTGGTTTCGTGTATTGGCGACAAGACCGTCGTGCAGGGTTCGACCAACTTATCCCATCGTCTCATTACCATCGCGGTTCCTGAGTGAGGGGCCGGGTTCTGCCGCTGTCTTCGCTATCTTCCGCCCCTTACCACGAGTTCGCCGCTGCCGACGCGGGGACGGAGCCGCAGGGGGGTGCTCTGCCGCTTTGGGAGCGGCCTGAACTTTGCTCAGGTCGTCCAGAAAGGCCATGAAGCATCGAACCCGTTCGTCTGTTCCCCCGTTCCCCAGACATAGCTCCTCCAGCCTGGTCCCCTGGAGCGGCTCCCATGTTGCTGCTCCCGGGTCGCCGTGGAGTGCTTCAATGATGGGTGCGGGGATGGGTTGGGGGACTGCACCAGACCCCACCACCCGAATGACCCCCGGAATGGCCTGGATGTGCCCCGGAGTCGTTTCCTGGAGGTTGGCCCGCACAAAAAGGTAGTGCGGAAATAGCAGGGTCCCCTGCGGTTGACCGCGAACCCCCTGTTGAATTGTTGGAAGATAGACGGTGAGTCCCAGAGTGTCTTGAATAGCGGTAGCGACCTGGTTTTCCCTGGACGGGCGACAGTGAACTGCATACCAGTGCGTCCCGGTTTCGGTCATCGTCTCTTATCGTCTCTATCGTCTCTTCGGTTCTCTCGCGCTGTGCTTCCTGGTCTTCTAGGGGGTAAACGATGAAAAGGTGAAAATGTTACATGAGTTCAGAACGCATGTTATGTTGCATAACCAGGTCCGAGAGCAGCATCAACCAGCGCTGGTTGGCTTCACAGTGGAGGGGAGATAGGGCGAGGGTGTTGGTCTGCGGGGCATCCGCTGGCGCGGCCCGGGCGTGACCACCTGCGAGGTCGGGTCCGCGTTGGGGACGGGGTCCCCCCGCTCAGATTGGCGGCTCATGACCATGAGCGTCATCTGGGCTATCAGGATGACAATGATAACGAGCAGAGGCAGGATAACGCGCTTGCGCTGGAGGGGGGAAGGGGAAGAGGGACGGGAACGAGGCGGGTCGGAGGGGTGGGGTGGCAAGAAGACATCGTGCGAGGGCGTATCGGGGTCTGGGGAGGCTTGCTGGTGTTCCCCCTTGCTCCCCAGGGACCTCCGCGCCGCCTGAAGCTGGTCTCGCATCGCTGCGGCACTGGGAGGGCGATCGTCCGGGTTGAGTGAGAGCGCCTGGTGAATGACCGTGCCAACCGCCACCGGTACCAGCGAATTGCATTCGTGCGACGGACGCAGAGGGTCAGCTCGCGGTGAGGGAGGAGGGGGCGAGGGGGGGAGGTGGAGCTTGCACAGCCGGGTAAAGGACTGGTCGAGCACCTGGCGGGTCAGGGCATCTAGCTGGTCAATCAGGTCAGCGCGTTCATTCTGGCTGGTGGGATTGTCCCCATACAGGCGGGCTTGCTCGATATTGTCCCGGAGCTGATGCTCGTACGTGTGGAGGTCCTGAGCGCGGGGGTGGGTGGCCGGAACCTGCTGGCGCAGGGCTTCCATTCCCACTTCGTAGTGGGAGTAGTTGTCATACCCCATCGCATTGATACGCTTCAGGGCGTCGTCCGGGGGGGTGCCGGTGAGGAGATGGTAGAGCGTGGCTGCCAGCGCGTAGAGGTCGCTACGCGGGTCGGTGCCTGTGCCCTGGATTTGTTCGAGCGGGGCATACTGGCGGGTAAAACCAAAGATGTCGGTATTGATGTTGCGGGCCTCGGTCGATACTTTGTCTCTGGCGAGGATAGACAACCTGGCCCGGGCCGGGGCCCGCTGGTAGTCCCGCGGTTCCAGGGAGGGCAGGGTTTTCCCCTTTGCCAGCCCAAAGTCAAGTAGCACAATCTGCCCTTCGGCAGTGAGCTTGAGGTTTTGCGGCTTGATATCGCGGTGTATCACCGGGGGGGTCTGGCGGTGGAGGTATTCCAGCGCGTGCAACACCTGGTCGGCCCAGAGCAGCACGGCGTCTACCAGGAAGGGGCGGCCCCGCTTCTTGAGCAGCGTGCCCAGGTCGTCCCCTGCGATGAAGTCCATGACCATAAACTGACCGTGCGTGTTGGTGAAGTGGTCAATGACGATGGGGAGCACGGGGTGACGCAGCCCGGCGAGTATCTTGGCTTCGCGCTCGAAGGCCCGGCTGAACGGTTCTCCCCCCGTGCGCGTCTGTTTCAGGGCGACCGTCTGGGACAGGTGTTCGTCATAGGCTTCGTAGACGGCCCCCATATTGCCCTCTCCTATCTGGCGCACCACACGGTAGCGTTCCTGGATGAGCATCTGAGAGGGCAGCGTTCCTGGTAAGTCCTTCATCATAAAAGATTTGTCAGATAGGGAACAGGAAGAGCCGGGTGGGTCATAATAAAGTGCGCCGACGCCGAACGTCTTTGGGATTACTTCATACACGCCGACGCCGACACAGGGTTTCTG
>DAOTUF010000436.1:0-11156 GCA_034437495.1 Chloroflexaceae bacterium
GGGTCGATAGCCAGGTTCTCCCATGCTATCGGGAGGGGCACAGACAGGTCTCTGCACCCCTCCGAGCAACCATCCGTTCCCGGTCAATACGTTTCCATAATGTGGCGAATCCGCGCCAGTTCCTCGGGCGTAGTCGGGACCCACTGTTCAATATTCAGGTCGCGCAGCACCTCCTGCCCCTTCTCGTCGGTGTGCATCCCGAGCAAGACCTGCTCAATGCCTGCTTGTTTGTCGGCTGCCTCGCGCCCGACGAGAATGTTGTGGAAGGCCGTCCGTTCATTGGACGTATAGAACGCCTGGACCATGCCCTTGCCCTGGTCGGAAAGCTCATCATAGGTGTCTTTGTAGATGAGGCCAAACTGATGGTCGCCCCGCCAGAGGCTACTGACCACCGCCGTCCACGATTCGTAGTTTGCAATGCCGGACGGGGCAACCCCCCGTTCTTTGAGGATATGCAGGGCTAGCTTGGTGGGTTGCAAACTCTCGACGCTGGCAATCTGGACCCCCTGGAGCGCTTCCAGGGTCGGGTCCGCGACCTCCAGGTTTGCCAGAAACACCACCTCATCATGGAGGTTGGAGGGGTGGACCAGCACTTTCAACCCCTTGTCCAACAGGGTGAGCGTGTCGGACGGGTTGGCATAGACGATATCGGCCTTATCAAGCGAGGCGTGGAAGTCGGCAAAGTCCAGCGCAATTTCAAAATGGGGGTGACAATCCATCTTCTGGGCACAATATTGCACAAAACGAAACCAGCGGTCCGGGTTGGTGGCCGTATCGTGGGGGCAAACCTGCACATTCAAGCTACTCATGGGCATTCCTTTCTTTCGCGTCTATCCAGTCTCTCGTTCCAGTCCTATGCTTGTTCTGCCGATGGTTCTGCCGCTGGTTCCTCATCGGGCAGGTCCGAGGTAATCCGCTCCAGCAGCGTGAGCAAAATCGCCTTCACGTTGGTTCGATCCGTGGCGATACAGGGAAGCACCGGGATATGCGGGGGCAGGCTGAGCCGCCGCCGCACATAGGCCGGGGGCAGCGCTGCGGGGTCGTCCTGCTTGTTGGCCGCGACCAGGAAGGGCGCATCGGTGATTTGGGCGAAGCGGTCCATCAGGCTGCGCGTTTCGGGAAACTTGGCCGGTCGGCAGCTGTCCACCATCACAATATAGCCCAGGCACCCCATCGCCAGGTGCTCCCACATATAGTCAAACCGTTCCTGCCCCGGAGTGCCAAACAGGTAGAGCGTCACCTGCTCGTTAATCGCAATCGTGCCAAAATCCAGCGCCACGGTCGTTTGGGACTTGACTTCTTTCTCTTCGTCCAGGCTCGTCGCAAAATCGGTACTTACCGTTTCAATATCACTGATCGAGTTAATAAACTGGGTCTTCCCTGCGGCAAAGCTCCCCGTTACCACAATTTTGAGTTGCTGCATTGTCCCCTCTCCTGCGCTACAGATCACGAACGCGACGCATAATGGCGTTCATCAGACCGCGACCGACCGATGGCCGACGATTGCTGGCCGAGGGAACCCCGGCGCTCGTCAAGGTCATCTCCAGACTCTTCGTGGTCGAAGTCGAAGAGCGTTCCAGGTCTGAACGGTCCGGGCGGCTCGGAGGGGTGGGAGGCTGCGAGGGAGGCGCAATCTCGACTAACCCTATCGAGAGCAACTCCGCGGCAATACGGACCGCTCGCTCGGAGGGGATGCCGGTTGCATCGCAGATGGCCCGCAAATTCTGGCTGCTCGCAACCTGGCTCAACACGCGCCATTGATCGACATCGAGGCTCACGCCACTTTCGGCACTACTGGGCAGGGCCGCAAGTTGCAATTCCGTATCCAGGGTAATCGAGTGGTACGGC
Organism: Chloroflexaceae bacterium; assembly: GCA_034437495.1. GTDB lineage: Bacteria > Chloroflexota > Chloroflexia > Chloroflexales > Chloroflexaceae > JAAUSY01. Next base: position 1,849 of record DAOTUF010000436.1, read on the forward strand.
ATCGAACGGACCGGGTCTGCGCGTCGGCGCATCCCCTCCAGCACCAGCCATTCGGCATCATGCTCAATCCGCACCGGTCGCCTATCCGTCGCGATTTCGTGGCGGAACACGAAGTCCGCCCGGTCCCAGGTCAACATCTGAAGCACAGCTTCATCGCTGGCCGCCATCACCGTGCGCTCCGGTCCTTGTACAATGAACGCATCAATCAGGCGTCCCTCCGAAACATAGATCACCCCCCGATCTGACTCCCTGGTGAGAATCAAGACCCCCGACTTTGGCCCCATCCGAAATACCTGAAAAATGTCGCTGAGCGACATATCGTGTAGTGTGCCTTCAAGTGCCATATCTGCTATCCTTTTGCGCAATCACCCACATTATTGCCACGTCTCGCCCTGCTGCTTTCCGCTGGCGGGCCAACGTCAGCGTACGTATCTGCCTAGTTAAACGCAGCAAACGTGGAACTTCGCCACGGCTTCTCTGGCTTCTCTGGCCTCTTTGCCCTATCTGGAACACCACCCGGTTCCCTCACTCACCCCGTCGCACAGGCTCCTCCCTGCCGTCGGTGCCAGGCAGGTTGCCTGTGTGACGGGGGCGAACAACCCGACCGGGGACGGTACCGTCTAGCTCGCGCTCATCATCCCTATCGGTGGCGAGTATGGTTCCCGCCCCCCCTTCATTGCGTGTGCTCTCTACCCCTGACCGGCCAGCAGCAGCCGGGCCAGCCGTTCGCCGCCGACCAGTTCCGCGAGGTGCCTGAGCTGGTTGTTCTCGTAGGCCTGGTTGAAGACTGCGACATCCAGCGCCAGCACCTTGCGAAACGCCGTAAGCGCCTGCTCGGGCCGCGGGCTTTGCTGCGCCACCTGCTCCCCAAAGGGGATAATCACATCGAGCATGGCCAGCGGATAGCGCACGGGCAGCCCGATGCGTACATGCACCTGCCCGATTTGCATGCGCTGCCGGGCATAGGCTTCATCATAGGTTCCGTTGAACAACTCGATAAACCAGGTGCCAAGCATCGAATGCATTCGCTCCGTGCTCAAGCTTTGCAAATATTCCTGCGTGTTCTGATGCTTCAGTAGCCGCTCGTAAAACACCTCGGTCATTTTGGGAGCCATGGCCCGGGCCTGGTCTTGCAACCCGCCCAGAAGGGCCTTCTCCTCATCACTCACTCCCATCAGGGTGACAAGTTCCGAAAGGACGGCCTCATCCTTGATTTTCCAGCTTTCGCGCTCCTGAGCCATAAGATAGATCCTCCTTACCTTCCCCCGGTCTCCGCTATGCAGGGAAGGGCTACCCAAACCAGATTACAACACTCGTCCAATATCCTGCGCTGCTTCGCGGGCCTCCAGGCGCACCATCCCCAGGTTGGCCCCCTGCCGAAGGTTGATCGCTAGCAAGCTCTGGTCTCCTGCTGGCAGGACCATAAACAGCCCGCTGTCGGCGTCGATGATGGTCTCTTTGGGCACGCCGATGCGCAGTTCGCCCGATACGCGCCGCGTCACGCCCATCATCGTCGCCGCGACTGCCCCCACCCGGTCGGCATTCACATCTGCCGACATGCGGGAAACCAGCACAATCCCATCCATCCCGACAGCAGCCACCCCGGCCACATCCGCCCCGACGTTGGTGTTCAACCGGTCCAATACCTCCGCAATCTGTTCCTGTCGTGTTGCCATTGATGTATTCCTTTCCAATCTACGCCTGGTGGCGTTCCAAAGCCAGAAAAGTTTCCCCAGTCATCTGTTGCAATCAGGCGGAAGAGACCTCCCCCCCCCGCTGGCTCCCGAACATCGTGGCTCGGGGTTTTTCCTGGGGGTCCATTCTTCAGGTTCCTGGGCACCGGGGTGCGAGTATAGGTCCGGGTCTCAGTATAGGTCACACCCCACGGGGCTGCCATCCACCGGGCGGCATACCAGATGGTATGCCAGATGACCGATTTTTTTTTCGTTAAATGTCCCTGGTGCAATGTATCCCTCTTTTCCTTCTGTTCCCGTCAACCAGAACCCATCCAAATGCTGCCCCCTCTCCTGGACGACGCTGGCTCAAAAGCGCTTTTTCGCCGGTGCTCCCCGGTCGCAACGACGTGCTTCCCTTTGATTTCCTCTGATTCCATTGATTCCATGGCTGCACCGTACGCTATCGTATCGGAGGACACCATCATATAGTATCTGATATGAAAGAAATCTGCAACCCGTGCAAAAGTATGCGATGCCCCTATGACCAGTAGTACGCTTCCTTATCGTATGAACATACTTCATCTCCTTGATGATAAAATTGAAGGGGGAAATGCCCCGAAAGGAGAGAAGACGAGTCCCCCCCCGAAAAAGAGAAATCAAGGCAATCTCTGAAACGCAAGAAGACCGGGCAAACAACTTATGGTACAATCGGAATCAGGAACGATACATGCCATCAGATCAGGGATTCAGGACCGCTTGGGGAGAGAAGAACATGATGACGAATTCGACTGGCAACGATGGAACCCGGGAGATGCTTGAGGGCGACCAGGATGACCAACTCCGCCGCACCTCTCTGCTCTTGCAATTGTCTATCGAGTTCCGCGAAACGTTGGACCCTGTGGTTATCGTTGAACGCATGCTCCAGGTGATGGTCAACAACCTTGGCATCACCAATGCCAGCGTGGTGCTCATCGGCACGGATGGGGATGTTGAGCTGGCTATCAGCCTGCTCCAGGGCACCATTCAGCAGGTGAAGCCGATGCTTACGCGGGCGGTGCTCGACCGCGGGTTGGCGGGGTGGGCCCTGCGCAACAACCGCAGCGTGGTCCTGCCCGATGTGTCGCGGGACAAACGCTGGATCCCCTATGCCGAATGGCAGCGCACCGGCAGCGCCCTGGTGTTGCCCATCCACCACGCCCAGACCACGCTTGGCGTCCTGACGGTCTACCACCCTACGCCCAATTACTTTGCCAGCCGGGATATGCTCCTCATGGAGGGGGTGGCGGCCCAGGCAGGGGTGGCGCTTGGCTCTTCGCGCCGCTACCGCGAGGAGAGCCGCCGCCGTGAGCAAGCTCTGGCGCTCTTCTCGATGAGCCAGTACCTCACTGCCGAGCACACCTACGAGGACCTGGCGACGATGCTGCAAAAGAAGAGTGTCGCTGTCTTCGGGGTAGACTACGGGTTGCTGTTTCTTGTCAAAGAAAATACCCGCCTGGTGCCGGTGGCCATCCCCACGGCCCTGTCCCACCCATCCCACCGTCTCCTTGTCAAGCAGGCGACCATGGTCGCCCGCAACGCCTGCGACCGCAAGAGCATCGTCACCGACGCCGATTCGCCCGATATGCCGACCCAGGCGTTCATGGCGGTGCCGCTCATGCACCGCGGCACTATCAGCGGGGTGATTGTGCTCGTGCGCACCTCCGGAGACCATGTCACCTTCTCGGCGAGCGTCTGGTCAGTGCTGACGACCTTTGCCAATGTCATCGCTACGACCTGCGCCAATATGGACCTGGTGGAGCAACTCAAGCGCCATACCGAAGCCCTGGAGGGGATGGTCGCGGAGCGGACCCAGCTAGTGGAGCGCAGCCGCGACCTGCTGCGTATCGTTCTGGACCATCTGCCCGATGGTCTGGTCCTGATTGACCCACAGGAGGTCATTCTGGAGGCAAACCGCGCTTTTTCTTCGACGGTGCTCGGGCGCGACCCGGAGGCGATTATCGGGGAGCACTTCCCGGCTATCTGGGAGGAACTTGAGCGGCGTGGCGAACTGCGCATCGAGGTGCTTCAGCCCGCCAGGGGGGAGGAGCGGGAGAGAAGCGGGGCCAGGGCAATGCGCGTCTTCTGCACCGATGTCCGCCATCATCAGCACTGGTATGAAGTCCACCGTATCCCGGTGGCTGGTCGGCCCGATGAGGTGGAGTACTATGTGGAACAATGGGTTGATGTGACGCAGCAGGAAGCCTTGCAGCGACATCTTGTTCTCCAGGAGCAGCGCAACATCCTGGGGCACCTCACCTCCAGCGTGGTCCACGATATCAGCCCGCACCTGCACACCATCCAGACCAGCTTGCAAGCGTGTATCGAAGATGACCGGCTGCCTGCCGAGGTGCGGGCGCGGTTGGAGGACACGCTTGGAGAAGCCAGCCGCATTGACCGCACCCTCGATAGCCTCAACCAGTTCTCCCAGTCGCCGTCTACGGCGTGGGAGTGCCTGGATATCAAGCATATGCTGATCGAAGTGCAGCAGGCGACGGCGCGGCAGTTTGCCGCCGCTCAGATTACCACCTTGCTCGACTTTGACGCCCAGGACCAGCGGGTCTATGGGCAGCCGGACGCCCTGCGCCAGGTCTTTCTCGGCATCCTGTTCAATGCGCAGGAGGCGATGCCCCACGGGGGAACCATCCGGATTATCGGGCGCTGGTGCCAGGACGAAGAAGAGTATCAGGATAGGAACGAAGACCAGGGGAGGAAAGAATCCCTTCGGGCATGCTGGCATATCAGCATCCTCGACACCGGGGAGGGGATGACCCCGGAACAGCTAGCTACCATCTTTGAGCCGTTCAAGTCCACCAGAACGCACGGGATAGGGTTGGGTCTCTATCTGAGCAAACAGATTATCACGCAGCACGGGGGAGAGATTGAGCTATCCAGCCAGGTAGGACGGGGGACGATTGTCGAAATCTTCCTGCCCTGCGATGCGCAGTGTGATGGGGGGCGAGAGGAAGAAGGCTAAGCGCATGTTGCAATTGCTTCGGCTCAAAAATTTCACCATTTTTCCCGATAGCACCTTCGAGTTTGGCTCCCAACTCAATGTCATGGTCGGAGAAAATGGCCTGGGCAAAACCCATGTGCTCAAAGCAGCCTATTGTGGACTGGAGGTCAGCGCCAGGGGAGCAAAAGCATCTGGCTCCGAAACCCCCACCAAAACCCACCTGCAAACCGCCATCGCCAACAAGCTCCGGGGGGTATTCAAACCCGACACCATCGGACGGTTAGTCCGACGGCAGGTTGGTCGCAATCGGAGCGAAGTCGGATATTCCTTTACTGAGCCAGGGTACGATCTCGGCTATTCGTTTCATACCTCGAGTAAGAGCGAAGTGGTCATTGACAAAGTCCCGTCGGCCTGGATTGATGGTACCCCCATCTATCTGCCTCCCCGCGAACTCCTCACCATGGTCCCGGGCTTTGTTTCTCTGTACGAGACGACACACCTGCCAGTTGAGGAGACGTGGAGAGATACGGCCATTTTGCTCGGGTTCCCACTCACCAGGGGAGCCAGATCGAAGCAGGTTCACCATCTTATCCAACCACTGGAAGAAGCCATGAACGGAACGGTGGAACTGGACGATGCAGGGCGTTTCTACCTCAAGACGAAAACGGGACGGATGGAGATGCATCTGGTTGCCGAAGGGATGCGAAAGCTAGCGATGATTGCACGACTGACCGCAAACGGTACACTGCTCGATAAGGGGTACCTTTTCTGGGATGAGCCGGAGGCAAATCTCAATCCCAGGTTGATAACGCTGGTGGCTCGTTCTATCTTGAGAATGAGCCAGAGTGGTATTCAAGTCTTCATCGCAACCCACAGCCTCTTTTTGCTGCGTGAGCTACATATTCTCCAGCAGCGGGAGTTTGAACAGATTGACACCCGCTGTTTTGGATTGCATCCGGATCCTGACGGTGGGGTGATGGTCATTCAGGGCAAGACGATTGACGATATCGGGGATATTGTGTCACTGGATGAGGAACTGGCGCAGTCGGAGCGCTATCTTGAGGTCGAGGAACAGGCCGTCCGGTCTCAGGAGTAGACCGGAGAAGACGGCCATGCAGCTCACCGAAGGGAAACTCACGTTTACGTTCGATGATAATGGTCATGATGATAATTGGCGGGTGGAAAAGTATGACGACTGGAGCTTCTACCGCAAACAGTTCAACTCATGTTGTGGAGGAAACCGGGCTGTAGACTTCCTGGCCTATCAGGTGAGGGAGAAGACGCTCTGGTTGATAGAGGTGAAAGATTATCGGCATTCTCCACGGACCAAAGATATCCCCCTGTGGGAGGAGGTTGCGTCCAAAGTTCGGGACACGCTGGCGGGCATCTTCGCGGCCTGCGTCAATGCCTCTGATGATACTGAACGACACTTTGCGGCACAGGCTTTGCGGGCAACCCGGCTGCGGGTGGTGCTTCACCTGGAGCAACCGCCCACCCGGAGCAAGGTATTCCCGCGGATATACGACCCTGCGGATGTGCAGCAGAAAATCAAGCACCTCTTGAAACCAGTTGATGCTCACCCCAGGGTCGTTGCCTGCGACACGCTGAGTGCGGTGCCCTGGAAGGTAACTCCGCACGCTTCGGGGGAGCCGAAATAAAAATGACCATGACCTCCCCCAAGGCTCCTACCCTCTGTGCTATAATGACCCCAACGACCCCGTTGGCATGACAGAGGATGTTTTGATGATGAATACTGGAGCTATCTTCCACGGGCCAAATGCTGGCTATATGCTGGAATTGTACGAGCGCTACCGCCAGAACCCCGAAGCCGTTGATGCAACCACCCGCGCCTTCTTCGATGCCTGGACATCCGGAGGGGAGGGCGATGGTGAGTATGAGCCGACAGAAAGCCCCCCCACCTCCGCCGCTCGTCAGACGGTTCCCCCTGCCCAGGCGGTCCGGCCCGCCCCTCCCGACGACCAGACCAACCGCGACGGCAAAGCCTCTCCGTCCCTTCAAGCAGCCCTGCCTGTTTCCCCTTCTCCTTCTCCTGCCCCCGGTGCGGCTCCGCTGCACCCCGGCGGACGCGCCATCGGGGAGGTGGCCGAATACAACATCCCCGACGTCGTGAGTGCGGCGCGGTTGGTGCGCTTCATCCGCGAAATCGGGCACCTCGACGCCCACATTGACCCGCTCGGGAGCACCCCGCCCGGCGACCCCGGCCTCGACCTGGAGGCGCAGGGGTTGACGCTTGAAAAGCTGATGGAGCTTCCCGCCAGTGTCGTGCGGAGTCCGTTGGCCGAAAACGCCGCCAATGCGCTCGAAGCCATCGAGAAGATGCGCGAAGTCTATTGCGGCCCGATTGGTTTTGAAGACGACCATGTGCAGGTCCACGAAGAACGTGCGTGGGTGCGCGAGGCTGCCGAGACGCGGCGGTTCTTCCAGGATTTCGACCTGGAGTACCAGGTGGATATCCTGGAGCGGCTCACCGAAGTGGAAACCTTCGAGCGGTTTCTCCACCAGGTCTTTCCTGGCCAGAAACGCTTCTCGCTCGAAGGCAACGATATGCTGGTGCCTATGCTCGATTCGATTATCCACAGCGCGGCCACGGCAGGGACCCACGAGGTCGTGCTTGGTATGGCCCACCGCGGGCGGCTGAACGTTCTGGCCCACATCCTGGGCAAACCCTACAGCGCGATTCTGGCCGAGTTCCAGGGGCCGAACTACTACAACAAGGCCACCTACCTGGGTTGGACCGGCGACGTGAAGTATCACCTGGGGGCCCGCCGCGCCTACCGCGAGGGCAGCGTCTTCGAGATGCCCGTGACGCTCTCGCCCAACCCTAGCCACCTGGAGGCCATCAACCCGGTGGTCGAGGGACGGGCCCGCGCCGCTCAGGAACGGCGGGAGCAGCCGGGCGAACCCGCCAAAGACCCGAACGCCTCGCTGCCCATCCTCATCCACGGTGACGCCTCGTTTCCCGGGCAGGGGGTGGTAGCCGAGACGCTCAACCTGTCGCGACTGGAAGGCTACCACGTTGGCGGAACCATCCACATCATCGTCAACAACCAGATTGGCTTTACTACCGACTGGCGGGACTCGCGCTCGACGCTCTACGCCAGCGACCTGGCAAAGGGCTTTGGCATCCCCATTGTGCATGTCAATGCGGACGACCCGCACGCCTGCATTGCCGCCGCGCGGATGGCCTGGGCCTACCGTGAAACGTTCAACAAGGATTTCCTGATTGACCTGGTGGGCTACCGCCGGTGGGGGCACAACGAGGGCGACGAGCCATCGTTCACGCAGCCAACGATGTACCAGCGCATCACCGACCACCTGACGGTCCGTGAGCTATGGGCCCGGAAGCTTGCGCAGGAAGGGCACATCGAACCCGACCGGGCACAGGCCATGATGACGGCGGTGCAGTCGCGCCTGCGCCGCGCCCTCCGCGAGGTCGAGCGCGGAGGACGGATTGAGTCGACGATGGCCGTCTCCGCCAGCACCCTGATTCACCGTCCGGTCACGGAGCCGCCCCCGGTCTCACGGAAGCAGGTGCTTGAACTGAATGATGCCCTGCTGACCTACCCGGAGGGCTTTGCTCCCCACCCCAAAGTCGTCCGTGGACTCCACCGCCGCCAGACCGCCCTGACTGAGGAAGGGGGGATTGACTGGTCCCACGCCGAGGTGCTGGCCTTTGCGACCATCCTGGCAGATGGCATCCCCATTCGGCTGACGGGGCAGGATGCCGAACGCGGCACCTTCAGCCAGCGCCACCTTGCGCTGCACGATGCCGAAACCGGCCAGCACTATCTGCCGCTGCAATCGCTGCCCCAGGCGCGGGCCTCGTTCGCCGTCTACAACAGCCCGCTTTCGGAAAATGCCGCCCTGGGGTTCGAATACGGCTACAGTGCCCACGCGCCCGGTGCGCTGGTGCTCTGGGAGGCGCAGTTTGGTGATTTTTGCAATGGAGCGCAGGTCTTCATTGACCAGTTCATCGTCTCCGGGGCGGTCAAGTGGGGACAGATGCCCGCGCTCGTGCTGCTGCTGCCGCACGGCTATGAAGGGCAGGGGCCCGAGCACTCCAACGCTCGCCTGGAACGCTTCCTTCAGCTTGCCGCAGACAACAACATTCGCGTGGTCAACTGTACCACCGCGGCCCAGTATTTCCACCTGCTGCGACGGCAGGCCGCCATGCTCCTGAGCGACCCGCGCCCGCTCATCGTTATGACCCCCAAGAGTTTGCTTCGCAGCCCCCACGCGGCATCATCGCTGGAGGAACTCACCGAAGAAAAGTTCCATCCGGTGCTTCCCCCGGTCACCAGAAGCGACCAGATGAGCGATATCAACCGGCTGGTGCTGTGCAGCGGCAAGGTGTATATGGACCTGGTGCATAGCGAAGAAATGGAACCCCTGCCACCGACCATGGCCGTGGCCCGGGTCGAAGAACTCTACCCCTTCCCCGTGACCGAACTGGAGTTTATCATCCGCACCTACCGCAGCCTTCACGAAATCGTCTGGCTCCAGGAGGAACCGCGGAACATGGGCGCGTGGAGCTTTATGGAACCACGGTTGCGCGACCTGGCAGGCCGTATCGCGGCCCATGGGTCTCCAACCATTGCGGTCAGATATTGCGGGCGACC
>DAOTUF010000437.1:0-3561 GCA_034437495.1 Chloroflexaceae bacterium
GTTAACCCTCGCGCTCCTCCTCACTCCTCCTCGCTCATCCCTATCGTGCCCTCTCACCGTATTTGAGGCATCAGCCACGACGACCGGATGCCCTCAATCATCAATACTTGCTTTCCCAGAGGCTCCAAACGCACCGTATCATCTTCCGGGTAATAGGCAAACGCTGCCCGCTCAAAATACTGCGTGGCCCGTTCCTGACCGTCCGAGGCAACCCGCGCCGCCTCCTCGGACACAGGCATCCCAAAGACCGATGCTCCACCGTAGCGCTGCCAGTAGGTGAGGAAGGCTCCATACAGCGCCGGGTCACGGCGGGCAGGCTCAGTCCAGTCGCTCCAGTTGCCCAGGATGTGAACCCCAAGCGGTGCTGGCTGCACCAGAAACGGCGTATCGGCCTGCGACTCTCGCAGTTCGAGCCGCACGTTGGTGAAGGTCTGGCTCACCCCCTCGGCAGTGGGCCGCGCTGGTTCCAGCGGAAGGCCAAAAACGCGCTCCCCTCCGTGCGTGCGCCAGTAGCGCCAGATACGCGCTGGAACAACGACCCCACCAATCGTGCGGTCAGCAGGAAGGGGCAGCAGCGCTTCGGGCGAGGCCATCACCGCCCGCAAACCCTCCAGGTTTTGCTCAAACTCGCTGCTCGTTGCCGTGACCAGTTCGGGGGTGATGGCGGCAATGCCAATGCTGCTGGCCCAGTCGGACATACTGCCCGTAATCAGGTAGGTCCCCCAGAACCGCTGGTAGGCATAGCCTGCGGCCTGGGCATAGACCTGCGCCATCTGGATCGATGGGGGATGGTCACAATAGGCGGGGAAGACCAATCCCGCATTGCTGTGAAGAAAAACCGCCCCGGAAGCATCCAGCAGGAAACTGCGTATCAGACGGCTTTCTCCCTGCGAATCAGGGTACCACCCGCCGGTCTGCGAAACCACTCCGTAGGCCCCCTGAACCGTGCGGCTCCAGTCGTTCTGTGGACATTCGTCCAGGTTCGTGTTCATGTTGCGGTTCAGGTCAACCCCCGCAGCATTGAACCGCGACCCGAGCGCAAGCCCGTCGGGGTTGATGGTTGGGATGAGGTAGAGGCGGATGTCCGGGGGGACCTCTTCGGGGTGGGTGCGGAAATGGGCAATCAGCTCTTGCACCAACTGATAGGTGTTCGCTTCCGGGCCGCCGTGCGTATTCCCCACCACCACCAGTTTTCGCCTTCCGTGGCCTATCTGCACCACGGGTATCGGGCGTCCCTGCCCCGATGTTCCGAGGGTGAATTCCCGCACTGGCGGGGGAGGCTGTGCCATGACACCACCAGTGTGCTCGGGAAAGGGAAACAGGTTGCTCAGGAGTATCAGGACCACCCACCCCCACCAGCAAGGGAGGCTCCATCGCCGGCAGGGGGGAAACCGCGTTCGCTGGCTTTGCACCCTCCGGTTGTCTCTCATCGGGGATTGTCTTCTCGGCTCACCTCATCAAGGGCCGCAAGGTGCCCGGCATCAAGCGTGACCGCCAGTGCTCCCAGGTTGTCCTGGAGATGTTCCAGACGGTTGGCTCCAATGATGGGGGCCGTGACTGTGGGTTGAGCCATGAGCCATGCCAGGGCCACCTGTGAGATAGTCCATCCCTGCTCCTGGGCAATCCCATCAAGCGTATCAATGAGACGCCAGCCACGTTCATTGAGGTAGCGTTGTTGGATGGAGCCGGCGCGGGCACTCTCTGGTACCGATGCTCCTCGGCGGTACTTCCCCGTGAGAAACCCCCCACCAAGTGGGCTATAGGGGGTAACGCCCAGACCATTGTGCTGGCACACCTCGCGGAGGTCGGTTTCAAACTCGCTCCGATGGGCCAGGTTGTAATGCGGTTGCAGGCTCTCATAGCGCACCAGGTTCAGGCGTTCGCTCACTTCCAGGGAGCGCCGCAGCCGCTCGGCGGAAAAGTTCGAGCACCCGATAGCCCGCAGTTTGCCCGCTTTGACCAGTTCATCGAACGTTTCAAAGGTCTCTTCGAGGGGGGTCGCCTCGTCGTCCCAGTGGGACTGATAGAGGTCAATATAGTCGGTCTGCAAGCGGCGCAGGCTGTCATCCACGGCCCGAAGCAGGTGAGCACGGCTGAGACCTTCACCATCCGCCCCGGGCCACATCCGTCCGCGCCCCTTGGTAGCCAGAACAATCTGGTGGCGGTTCTGGCGTTCGCGCATCCAGCGCCCGATGATTTCCTCGGCTATACCGCCGCGCATCCCCTCAACCCAGTTCACATAGACATCCGCGGTGTCTATAGCGGTCCCACCTGCCTCAACGAAGGCATCGAGTATGGCCCACGACGTTGGCTCGTCGGCGGTCCACCCGAACTGCACCGACCCGAGCCAGACCTCCGAAACGGTCAGCGCGGTTTGTCCAAGCTGTTTGTAGCGCATTGCTTTTTCCCTCCTATCGTCCGTATTCTTTTCGATTTTTCGATTGCTGGTTGCCAGGTTTCAGATTGGTGGTCTGTTCGTTCCTGCTTCAACGCTCCTCAATATTGTACAGTACGTCGGCAAGACTGGTATCGAGCGACGACTGGTTCAGCAGGTTGTAGAGTTCTGCAACTTGCGCTCGGGTGCCCAGGATAATCAGCACATCGCCATGTCTCAGCAGGGTCTTGCCGCCGGGGTTGTACCGAATGCTCCCATCGGGAGAACGGATAGCCACCACCAGAAGCCCGGTCTTTCGCCCGATGTGTGCTTGCTCAAGCGTCTGGTTCGCCAGGCTGTGCCCCTCCTCGATGGACACCTCTTCAAACCGGAGCGTCTGCCCGGCCACGTGCATCATCTCATCGAGAAACCCCACGACGTTCGGGCGAAGCATCATCGAAGCCATCCGCATCCCGCCAATGGCATTGGGCGAGACGACCTCGTTGGCTCCGGCCTTGCGGAGCTTTTCGGCATTGACTTCTTCATTGCACCGCGCAATGACGTGCAGGTTCGGGTTCAGGGCCCGGGCACTGAGCACAATGAACACATTGTCCTTATCATCGCCAAGGGCGGCAATAAGCCCTCGGGCCCGCCTGATACCGGCTTCGAGCAGGGTGTCATCTTCCGTGGCATCGGCCTGGATGTAGAGCATGTCTCCCATATGAGCATGAAGTGTTTCCGGCACCTCTTCCCGCTGCTCAATCACGACAAATGGGGTGCGCATCTTGTACAATTCAGCAATAACATGCTTACCAGTGCGCCCGCCACCGCATACAATAAGATGTTGAGAAAGTCCGGAGATATAGTTTTCCATTCTTCGCCCCCGGATGATATCGTTCAGCTGGCCTTCAAGAACAAAAGAAGCAATTGTTGAGACGGAGTATCCTGCAATGCCCATCGAAGAGATAATCAGAACAATGGTGAACAGGCGACCTTTGTCGGTCAGGTCGTGTGTTTCGCCAAAACCGACCGTCGTGAGCGTGATAATGGTCATGTAGAACTCACCTTTCGCCAGTGCTCCCACCATTTCCCTTTTCCCATTTTTGCCAATTTCCCCAGAATCGTATAGGATACCCCCAGGAATTCGCATGCCCACACGGTGAGGAGGAAAACCATGGACGAGATCA
>DAOTUF010000438.1:0-7950 GCA_034437495.1 Chloroflexaceae bacterium
GTGCTGTCCCCCCTGGTCTCGCAGCGCAAAGGCGAATACAAAGACATCTTCAATGAGGCCCGGGCCGAGGGATTTGCGCGGGTGCGCGTGGATGGCGAAATCTACGACCTGAGCGAGGATATCAAGCTCAATAAGAAGGTCAAGCACACGATTGAGGTGGTGGTGGACCGCCTGGTCCTCCCCCCCCGTCCCCCCGCAGCACCACCCGCCCGCCAGCACCAGCAGCCCGACCAGCCACCGCAGGACGCGGCAGAGGCTCCCGGAGAGACCAGCGAGACCGCGCAGGAGTGGCAGGCATGGGTGACGCGCCTGACCGACAGCATCGAAACGGCCCTGCGAACCAGCGAGGGCAAGGTCGTGATCAGCGTGGTGGAACCGGGCCACCAGAAGCACGACCGGGACGAGCAAGGGGACCCAGACAGCAGCGAAACCGACGGCCCCTCTCCCCTTCCCGAAGAGTGGTTGATGAGCGAAACCAACACCTGCACCGTGTGTGGGATTTCCTTTCCAGAGCTGTCCCCTCAGATGTTTTCCTTCAACTCACCCCAGGGAGCCTGCCCCGACTGCACCGGCCTGGGAACCCGCCTGGAAGTGGACCTGGCGCTGCTCCTGCCCGACCCGACCCTCTCACTGCACGAGGGGGCCATCCTCTACTGGGGCGAACTGCGCAAAAAGCGCGATTCGTGGGGCTACCAGTCGCTTATCTGCGTCGGGAAACACTATGGGTTTGACCTGGATACGCCGTGGGAGCGCCTGACCGAGCGCCATCAGGAGGTTATTCTCTATGGCAGTGACAAGGAGAAAATCCGTTTCGACTGGTCGCACGACCAGGGGAGCCACGGGGTGTTTTATCGTCCGTGGGAAGGCGTGCGAAACGAGATTATGCGCCGCTTTCAGCAGACGGAGAGCAACCACACGCGGGAGTTCTACGCCCAGTTTATGAGCGAGCAACCCTGCCCCTCCTGCGGGGGGGCGCGGCTCCGCCCGGAGAGTCTGGCCGTCACGGTGGGGGAACGGTCCATCTATGAGGCGTGCCGCCTGAATATCCGCGAGGCATCGGCGTGGGTCGCCACGCTGCTGCATGCGGAAACCCCCGAAGATGGAGATGGACATACCGGTCAGTCCCATCACCTGCACCCTGACGGGCAGCAGCCGACGCCCGCGCTCAGTGCTCACCCGCTCACGCCGACGCAGCGCCAGATTGCGGGCGAAGTCCTGAAAGAGATTCGGGACCGTCTGCAATTCCTGCTCGGGGTCGGTCTGCACTACCTGACCCTGGAACGGGCGGCTCCCACCCTGAGCGGTGGCGAAGCGCAGCGCATCCGCCTGGCCTCGCAGATTGGCAGCGGGTTGGTGGGCGTGACCTACATTCTGGATGAACCGAGCATCGGTCTGCACCAGCGGGACAACCGAAAACTGCTCTCCTCGCTGACGCGGTTGCGCGACCTGGGCAACACCGTCGTGGTGGTCGAACACGACCTTGAGACCATGCAAAGCGCCGACTGGATTATCGACTTTGGCCCCGGCGCGGGAGTGAAGGGGGGGCAGGTGGTGGCGGCGGGGCCGCCTGCCGTTGTCCAGGCATCCGACACGCTCACCGGGGCCTACCTCGATGGACGGTTGCAGATTGCAACCCCCTCCCGGCGGCGGATGGAGGATGGTTCCCAGGAGGGAAGCCAGAAGGGAACCAGGGACCGGCGCAAGGGCGGACGCCAGGAGAAAGAGAAGGGGAAAGGGAAAGGGAAAGAGGGGAACAAGGACGGGCGCAAAGACCAGGATGGGCGCGACCCCTCACACCAGGGGGCATGGCTCGAGGTGCAGGGAGCGTCTATGAACAACCTGCGTGATATTGACGCACGCTTTCCGCTTGGCTGCTTTGTGGCGGTGACGGGGGTGAGCGGCAGCGGCAAGTCATCGCTGGTGAGCGAGACGCTCTACCCGGCTCTGGCGGCTCGTCTCCAGCGGGCGCAGCTTCGCCCCGGCCCCCACCGCGACATCGCGGGAATAGAGCACCTGGACAAGGTAATCAACATTGACCAGCAGCCGATTGGTCGCACCCCGCGGAGCAACCCTGCCACCTACGTCAAGCTGTTTGACCTGCTGCGGGAACTGTTTGCAGGCACCCCCGAAGCCCGGCTGCGCGGCTACACGCCCGGTCGCTTTTCGTTCAATCTCAAGGGGGGGCGCTGCGAAGCGTGCGAAGGCAACGGGGTTATCCGCATCGATATGCAGTTCTTGCCCGATGTGTGGGTACGGTGCGACGGGTGCAAGGGCAAGCGGTACAACCGCGAGACGTTGCAGGTGAAGTACAAAGGCAAGACCATTGCCGATGTGCTGGACATGGACGTGCAGACGGCGCTCGAGTTCTTCGACAACGTCCCGCGGATCCGCCGTATCCTCCAGACGCTCCACGATGTGGGGTTGGACTATATCCGGCTCGGCCAACCAGCGACCACGCTCAGCGGCGGCGAGGCGCAGCGGGTCAAGCTAGCGCGGGAACTGGCACGGGTTGCCACCGGGCGCACGCTCTACATCCTCGATGAGCCAACCACCGGGCTGCACTTTGCCGACATCCAGAACTTGCTCAAGGTGCTGCACCGGCTGGTAGATGCGGGGAACACCGTCGTGGTGATTGAGCACAACCTGGATGTCATCAAAACGGCGGACTGGGTGATTGACCTGGGGCCGGAGGGCGGCGACGGCGGAGGCACCATCGTGGCAGAGGGCACGCCGGAGCAGGTGGCCCGGATGACCGCATCGTTCACCGGTCAGTTCCTTTGTGATGTCCTGGGCAGCGAGAAGGGGTAGGACGGCCAGGGTCCAGAACGTATCACCGGTAGTGTCCCAATGCATGTGATACCCCACATGCATTGGGGCACTACCGTCGGGGGTAGCCCGGGAGCAGCCGGGTTCCGCTCACCAGTTCAGTTTCCTAGATATAGTAGGTTATCCACAATTCCACCCCTTTTATCCACAATATGTGGATAAGTACGCCGCATGGTCGTAGGGGAGGGGACGGGCCGACCTTCGTCCCTTCCCCCTCATCCCCCGACCTGCCGCAATCCCATACTCGTCCCCGCTCCCTCACAGAGAGGCCACCACCTCAATTCCGTTCATGGCCATGTGGTGGAGGAAGAGGAGATGGTGCAAATCACCATGGTGGGCCAGGATGCCCGACTCGCGGGCAACGTTGACCGGTATCTCGAAGGTGTCTACGGCGGAAGCGGGAATGATGACCCGCCGCCCGTGGATGTTATGGGCGTTGGCGTAGAGCCGCAGATGCATGGCTGTCGCATGAACACACAGGTCGGTGCAGTCACCCACCACAATGAAGGTTGTCAGTTGGGGACGCTCGCCTATCCACGCACCGAGTGAGGTGTCGATGGCCGAACTGAGCGAATTTTTGGGGATAATCGTTATTTCGCTGGCAAAGGGAAGGTCCTGCAACTCGGCAATGGTCTGGCTCTCCGAGGTGCCTGCAATGCAGTGCGGGGGGTATGCCTGGAACTCGGGTGTATCGGGGGTGTGGGTGTCCTGGGTCAGAACGAATGACCGCACCCCCAGGTCGTAGGCGCGGTGAAACATCTCCACCACTGGCTCAATGAGCGCTCCCACCCGCGGCCCTGCCAGCGGCCCTTCCTTGCAAAACCCATTGACCATATCCACCGAGATGACGGCGACCCGCTCCGGGGTGCTGCCTACCAGGTCGGCCAGGGGGAGTTGCGGCAAGTTCTGGTACCATTCGTCCAGGTAGTTCAAAAAGAGACGCGACTTATCACAAAGGCTTACGTTTGCCATATATGGACTCCTTTCTTGAGCTTATCGTCTTATCATCCAATGGTATCAGTAGTCCAGCGGGCGGAGATAGAACTCCCCGATAGCGGTGGCACTGACCATGGCCGTGCTTGGCAGGTGGCGCTTCCAGTGGGTGCTATTGAGGCGCTGCTTTACCAGGGCTACTTCATCTGGCGGAAAGCCCATTGCCGCGAGCCGCTTCACCCCATACCCCTGCACCAGGAATTGCAAGATTCGGTCCGCCTGGGGGTAGCTGATGCCAAAATCGGCCTCATCGGTCTGGCCAACAATCAGGTCGGCGCTGGCGGGCTTGTCAACGATGACCGAAGGAACCCCCAGGGCGCGGGCAAGCTGCCATACCTGTGTCTTGAAGAGGTCGCCCAGGGGATTGACCGGGGGGGAGTCGTCGGCGTGCCAGGTGAAGTAGCCGAAGAGCCGTTCGGTCTTGTTGCCGGTGCCGATGGGCAGCATCCCGAGCTTCTGGGAGTAATCGAACAGGATAATCATCCGCATACGGGCCATGATGTTGCCTTTGCGCCGCCCGTCCATGTCCGGGTCGGTGCTGGCATAGGCATCTACGGCGGGCGAAATGTCGATGGTGGTGGAACGGATGCCAAGCTGGTCAATGACCATCTGGGCGTGGTCCAGGCTTTCGCGGCTGCTCGTGCGGTAGGGCATGCGGAGCGCCAGCACATGCTCCGGCCCGAATGCCTCGGCACACAGAAAGGCGACCAGCGAGGAGTCGACCCCGCCCGACAGCGCTAGCACCACGTCGCGGAAGCCGCGCCGCCGCGTCACTTCGTCGCGCAGAAATTCTATCAACCAGCGATAGACCAACTCCGCATTGATGTGCAAGATGGCATCGGGGGAAGCGTCGAAGGGGGGAACCTGCACGACGGGCAGCGGGGCCGTGGGGAGCGGGTGGCGGACCGGGGTAGGGGGAGCCTCGGTCCCTGCTTGCGTCTCCTGTTCCTTCGGTGCTGGCCTCTCTTCCCTCGCTTCCACCCGCGGGTCCCACCCCACGACAGCCCGTTCGTGGCGAGATGTGCGGTCAATCTCCCGCTGCATGTGGGGGAGCATCGTCTCCAGGTCGGCCAGAAGTGGCATATCGGCGCGGGCGAGGGGCAAATCATCCAGGTCAACCGTGGCAGTAATCAATGCCTCTTCCCACAGCGGTCCGGAGACTATCACGTGCCCGCGAGGGTTGAGCACCAGCGAATTGCCCGCAAAGCCCTTGCCCCCTTCGAAGCCCACCAGCTGCGACACGGCCACAAAGACCCCCTGGGTGTCGGCAATGCGCCGGGCCAGGTCTTCCCAGTGTTCCACATTGTCGGGGCGTGGGCCGCCGGTGCCGCGGGCGGGGGATGCGCTGAGCACAAAGATAACCTGTGCGCCATCAAGCGCCGCGATCATACCGCTGATATTGTGCCAGGCATCTTCACATATCAGGAGGGCCGCGCAGCCATAGGCCGTCGGGAACGCTCCTATCTGGTGGCCTGCTTCGACAAAGCGGGCGTCGTCGAACACGCCATAGGTGGGCAGAAAGACCTTGCGGTGAACGTGGCGTATCTGGGGGTGCTCACCACACGTCGCGTACAGGGCGCTGTTGTAGTAGCGGTCGCGGTAGCGCTCGTAGAAACCCACCACGATATCGAGGGGGGGGGCATGGTCGCTGGCGGTCGCCAGGTAGGTGGCGTTGACATCCGCAAATACCCGCCCCGCCGTGCGAGCCTGTTCGCGCACGCCGCCTTCCAGGAAATAGCCGCTCAGGAAGGTCTCCGGTAGGAGCAGCACGTCAGGGCGGGGCGTGAGCGTTCCTAGCTGAGTCAGCACCTCGCCCAGGCGAGCGAGGTTGGCGGCGTAGTCATTCTTCTTTGGTCGGAGCTGTGCGGTCGCAATGGTCAGGTTCATGCCTCTCCCTTTCTGGTTTCGTCGGTGGCGCGGTCCTCGCGCCAGCGGAATACAAACTGCTTGTCGCCACGGTCGCGCTTGAATCGCCAGAGGCGGGTCGGGCGACCACGACCCTCCCGTACCAGGGAGGTTTCTTCGAGCACTCCCGACTCCTTAATCTTGCGGTAGAAGTTGCCTTTGTCCAGTTCTTCCCCCAAAATTTGCTCATAGATGTCTTTCAACTCCAGAATACTGAAGACTTCCGGGAGCAGTTGAAACGCCAGGGTGGTGTATTCGAGCTTGGACCGGAGCCGCGAAACGGCGCGGGAGAGGATGCGCTGATGGTCGAAGGCCAGCGGCAGGGGAACATCTCGCACGGGGAACCAGCGGACATCACTGGTTTCGTTGCTGGTGCGGAGCACCTGCCGGTCCGATTGGACCAGCGCAAAATAGGTCACGCTGATGACCCGGGTGCGCGGGTCGCGGTCGGGGTCGCCAAAAGTATACAATTGTTCGAGGTAGACATCCCGCACGCCGGTTTCTTCTTCCAGTTCGCGACGGGCCGCCGCTTCCAACGACTCGTCCATCTCGATGAAGCCGCCGGGCAGCGCCCAGCATCCCTCAAAGGGCCAGTGCCGCCGCTGCACCAGCAAGACATGCAGTTCGCGGTCGTGGAGGGTGAAAATAACTACATCGACCGTGACCGATGGGCGTTCGTAGCGCGATGGGTCGTAGGTCGCAGCATTTTCTTCCATGCGGCACGCTCCTTTCTGTTAGTGTTGATTATACACTAATTGTACGGTGAAATGGGGGGGGATGTCAAGGCCGGTGAATGAAATACGCAACTACAGCCCGATAATGCCAGTCCCGGCGCGACTGGCCCGCCGCAGGCGCTCAATGTTGCCCCACTGCGGGTGCATCGGAACGCGAATGATGGGAAATCCCTGGGTTATCAGGCGGGCCGACGAGTGCCAGTGGGAGAGTTCGAGCAGCCCGATCCCTGGTTTCTCTTCGGTTTCCAGGTAGAGCGCCACGGCAGTGAGGGCGGCAATAGCTTCTTCCTCAGTCGGGTTGTAGGGGGTGCCGGTCAGGGAAACGGTGGTCAGGGAGTCATTCGTCATGAAACAGGTCCTTTCTTCTCTTTTCCTTTCAACAATCGTTCAACCATCGTCCAGTGTGCCTGCCATTCAAGCGTATCATCCAGAACATCTAGAAGCGGCGGCGGCGTTGAGCGGCCAGAGCGCCGTTGGAGCGCCAGCGTTAGCAGATGGTCGGCAAGGTGCGGGTTTTTGGGCAGCAATGACCCGTGCAGATAGCACCCGATGGTGTTGCGGTAGACGGCCCCGCACACTCCGTCCTCGCCGTTGTCTCCCGAGCCGCTGAGGACTCGTCCGAGCGCCGACACTCGCGCTCCATGATACGTCCGTCCGCTGTGATTTTCAAATCCGACCAGGTAGGCCCCGTCAGGTCGGGCCGTGGTAGAGGAGGAGGAGAGAGGGGCCGCAGGAGTGGGAAGCGGGGTCTGGAGCGCCAGCACGATATTCCCTATCAGCCGCTTTTGCCCACCGATGGTGTGGACATCCAGCACCCCCACGCCCGGCAACCGCTCGCCCGTGTGGGTGAGGAAGTAGTGCCCGAGAAGCTGATAGCCCCCACAGATGGCCAGCATCACCAGGCCGTCTTCAATGGCGCGGGCCACTCCTTCTCCCTGCCGATGCAGAAAGTCATGCGCAATGAGTGCCTGTCCACTGTCCTGCCCTCCTCCAAAGAAGGCCAGGTCGAACGTGCCCCAGTCGACAGTGTCTCCTACCGTGATGGGTTGCACCTGAAGGGTCATACCGCGCCAGTGGCAGCGCCGGGCCAGGGTGATGAGGTTGCCCCGATCTCCATAGATGTTCATATGGTCGGGGTAGAGGTGCGCAAGGGTGAGCGTGTGTGTCACTGGTTTGATAGCCTCGCTTCAAACGCGGCATGTTCCGCACTGGCAAGCCCCTGCTGCACCGTCGCCAGGACGTGCGCCATACGGTCGTCCAGCAGCGCCACCACATCCAGCCACAGGCCAGGGAAGACGCGGCTGACGATGATGCCCGCGGCGGTGGGGGGGAGTGGCACATAGGCTCCCGCCTCCAACGCCCACCAGTCTACCCGCTCCTCCTCCGTGCGCCAGAGCAAGTATTCCTGCACCCCGCTGCGCTGGTAGGCGCGGCGCTTCACCCCGGCGTCGTAGTCGGCGCTGCTCGACGCAATCTCGACAATCAGTTCGGG
>DAOTUF010000439.1:0-5427 GCA_034437495.1 Chloroflexaceae bacterium
GGGAAAGAAAACTCCGCCCCAAGCCCTACGGCTCCCTCTTCAGGCGTGGTCAATCCCTGCTCGTCGGCAAGGTTCAGCAGGTCAACGACGAGCCGCTTGGGAAGCTGGTCGCCCACCTCGGCCCGACAGAGGTCCACGGCAAAGATGCGCTTGAAGCTGGCAGCTTCCCCCGCGTGCATATCGCGCTCAATCACCAGATATTCGCACTCGTTGAAAGCGGTCATCTCACCGATAGCGTGTTCAGGGTTGCTGAGTGGATAGTACCAGTAGTCTTCTGTATACTCCTCCGTCTCCAACTCGAACTCCTGGAGCAGCAAGCGGGTGCGTACCGGGTCGTCCAGCAGGGACCCCTCAAGCAGCGGGTAGAGCATCGTTCCCTCCGTGTTGAGCGCCATCCCTTCGAAGCCGCGGCTGCTCGGCAGATTGGCAGCGGTTGCCCTCGCCTCCACGCTTGAGAAGTGGAAGAAGTCGGGGTGCTCGGGCGACTGCACAAAGGGCAGGTGCCGCGCAAACCGCGCCAGTTCGTTCGGGTAGGGCGTGGGGATGGGCGGGGCAAGCAGCGTCCCATCCGCGGCCACGTGCAGCAAGAAGGGGCCAAATTCTTCGCCAAACCAGAACGTTCCGTCCGGAGCCTTGCGGAACGACTCCAGGTCAAAGTCAGCCCCCGTAAGCATACGGCTCTCTTCGTTCACGATGGGCCAGGAAATGTGGTGGTCCGGGTCCTGCAATTCGGTATAATCGACCACTTCGACCGTCCCGCTCTCAAAATCGATGGCCACCTCGTACCAGCGCAGGTGGTAATCGGCGCTGTTGTCCTTCGCTCCGAACCCGTTGTCCGACATCACCAGGTAGTGCCCCGGCGCTTCCGCAGGCAGCACCGCGCTCACCCCCTGCACCGGCTGCCCCGCAAAGGGGCCTTGCCGCCCGAACGCCCCATACTCGACCGCGTGCCCGGCGGGTGGTCCCGGCGCGATGGTATCGGCAGGGAGCACGGCTCGTTTTTCCAGCGTGACGGCGGGGGTGGCCTGCTGCCCCGTGACTACGACACAGAGCGCGGTATCGCACCCCCACGCCTGCACCTCCTCGCGGGCTATCCAGTCTACCGACTCCCGCAGAGGGAAGACGATATCGAGCGTTCCCCCCTGCACCCCGAGGCGCTCCCGTTCCTGCGCGGTAAACCGCACCCGCACCCTCGGCGGGTTGGCAAACTGCGTGACTGGTTCCCCGGTGGCATCGTCAATGATCTGCACCTTGAAGCCCGTCAGGACGATGACCTCGGCGTCCATGGTCTGCGTCCGAACAGGCAGCGGCTCATAGGTTGCCGTGGCGGATTCGGCTTCGAGCGCCCCGGCGGGGAACATAACCGTTGCCTGCGGTTCTCCCGCCACCATCTCGCCCCCTGTGAGGGTCCCCCCTTCATCGGAGGTGATGGTGGCTGACTGCTGGAGCCACCCTGTGGCGTGGGCCGCCCGAGTCCCGAGGGACCCGCCGACCCCGACCAGACCCACGACCAGCGCCAGTAGAAGCAGCTTCAACCACCCCTGCTGCCTTCCCTGCTGCCTTCCCTGCTGCCCTCCCTGCTGCCCTCCCTGTTTCCTTTCTTTCAAGCTCGCGTTCAAGCCCGGGTTCAAGTTCAAGCACTCCGTACGCCCCGTATGATTGCGGTCATCTGTCCATCGCATCATCAACCCTCCCTTTGTGCTTCCTTCCCCTTGCTTTCCGTCCCTTCCTGCCTCCGCTTCCTCCTGTCCCAACCGGAACCAGATGGTGGCTCACTCCGACAGCGCCGCCAACCGCTCTCGCAGCCGCTCCGCCGCGGCCTGCGCTGCGCTCAGGTTGTCGCGCTCCTTCTGCACGACGTGCGGGGGAGCCTTCTGCACAAAATCTTCACGGGCAAGCCGCTGCTCCCGCCGGGCGATATCGGCTTCGACCTCCTGCAACTCCTTGCCCAGACGCCCCCGTTCCGCCTCCAGGTCAACCATCCCGGCCAGCGGGAGAAACACCTCGACCACCCCGACGACCAGCGCCGCTGCCTGGTCGGGCTTTTCGGGGAGATGTTCCACCACCGTCAACTGTTCGGCGTCGAGGCGGGCCAGCCGGCACAGCAGGGGGGCTTCCGCCTGCATCATCAAGGTATGCGGCCCGGCCACCACCGTCGCCGCCACCCGGCGGGCTGGCTCGACTTTGTATTCATTGCGAACATTTCGCACCCCGGTCACGATATCCTGAAGCAGCAGGAAATCTGCTTCCGCCTGCGCATCCAGCAGGGTTTCGTCGGCAGCCGGGTAGGGAGCGTACATCACCGTGGCGGCGCGGGGGTTGTCCCCTTCCGCTGCCGGGCGCTCGTCGCCGGTGAGAAACTGCCACGCCACCTCCGTCACATAGGGCATAAAGGGGTGCAGCAGGCGCATCCCGCCTTCCAGGATGGTGTGCAGAATGGCGACGGTCTGTTCCTGGTGCTGCGCACTGGCCTCAAGCTGCACCTTGGCTACCTCGATGTACCAGTCGGCAAACTCGTTCCAGAGGAAGTCATGGATCTGCCGTCCGGCCTCGCCAAAGTTATACCCCTCCAGCAGCCGGTCCACATCGGCCATGAGGCGGTGATAGCGCGAGAGGATCCAGCGGTCGGCCAGCGTGAGTGTGCCAGAACGCGCATCGGGCAGCGGGGTGGGCGAGATTCCGGCGGTGCGGGAGCGGCAACTGATGACGAAGCGGGTCATATTCCAGAGCTTGTTGGCAAAGTTGCGGGCTGCTTCAATCCGCTGCGGGTTCAGGTTCAAATCCTGGCCGGGGGTTCCGCTGGTTGCCAGCGTGAAGCGCAGCGCGTCCGTGCCGTAGGTGTCCGTCACGTCGAGCGGGTTCACCACGTTGCCATAGGTCTTCGACATCTTGCGCCCGTGCTCGTCGCGCACCAGACCGTGCAGGTAGACGGTGTGGAATGGCTCGACCCCGGTCAGGTAGTCGCCCATCATCATCATACGGGCGACCCAGAAGAACAGGATATCGTAGGCGGTTTCCATCACGCTGGTCGGGTAGAACCTCCGCATATCATCGCTCTCGTCTGGCCACCCGAGCGTACTGAAGGGCCACAACCCGCTGCTAAACCAGGTATCCAGCACGTCCGGGTCCTGTGTGGCTCCCTCTGGCGGCGGCTCATCCGGTCCGGGTACTATCATCTGCCCGTCGGGGGTGTACCAGACGGGGATACGGTGCCCCCACCAGAGCTGGCGGCTGATGCACCAGTCCTTGATGTTCTCCATCCAGTGGATGTACACCTTCTCGAAGTGTTCGGGGATGATGCGGGTGCGCCCCTCCCGCACCGACGCCAGTGCCATATCCGCCAGCGTGCGGGTGCGCACAAACCACTGCACGCTCAACAGCGGTTCCACCACCTCGCCCCCGCGCTGGCTGATGCTGATGTTCGAGGTGTGCGGCTCGACCTTCACCAGCAGCCCTTCCCGCTCGACGTCCGCCACCAGCGCTTTGCGGGCGTCGAAGCGGTCCATCCCCTGGTAGGGGCCGGCCTCGGCATTGAGCGAAGCATCCGGATTCATGATGTTGATCATGGGCAGGTTATGGCGCTTCCCCACCTCGTAGTCGTTCGGGTCGTGGGCGGGGGTAATCTTCACCGCACCCGTCCCGAACTCCTGGTCTACATACTCATCCGCGATAATGGGAATGCGCCTCCCGATGGCCGGGAGCAGCGCATAGCGCCCGATGAGGTGGGCATACCGTTCATCGGCGGGGTTGACCGCCACGGCGGTGTCACCAAGCATCGTTTCGGGACGGGTCGTGGCCACGGTGATGTATTCGGTGGCTCCCGCGGCCCACTGCCCGCTCCCCCAGGGCTGCGCCGGAAGCTCGGTCGTGTCGGGACCGGCCAGCAGCGGGTAGCGAACAAACCAGAGCGACCCCTGCCGTGTCTCGTATTCGACTTCCAGGTCGCTGACAGCGGTGCCCAGGTTGGGCGACCAGTTGACCAGGTAGGTGCCGCGGTAGATGAGGCCGTCGTCGTAGAGGTGCTTGAAGGCCATATGAACGGCCCGGCTCAACCCCTCGTCCAGGGTGAACCGCAGACGGTCCCAGTCGCAGCTTGCGCCCATACGCCGGAGTTGGCGGAAAATTTCTCCCCCATATTTCTCTTTCCATTCCCAGGTTCGGCGGAGAAACTCTTCCCGCCCGACCTCCTTGCGGCTGGTTCCCTCTCGCACCAGCATGCGCTCGACCTGGAGTTGGGTGGCGATGCCGGCGTGGTCTGCGCCGGGTACCCACAGCGCTTTGTAGCCCTGCATCCGACGCCAGCGTATCATCAGGTCTTCAATCGCCACACACATGGCGTGCCCCAGGTGCAGCTCACCGGTCACGTTGGGGGGGGGGATGCTAATCACAAAGGACGGGCGCGGGGCCTGCGCATCGGGCGCAAAGAACCCGGACTCCTCCCACCACGTATAGAGCGGCTGTTCAACCTGCTGCGGGTCATAGGGCTTGTTCAGGTCGATGTCTTTCAGAAAGGGTAGGCTATGCATAACGTTTCTTTCGATTTGCAATCCAGGGCATAACGGGGGCGCTCAGGTTATCCTGCTGCGCCGTTTCCCTCTATCCGCAGTATACCAGAGTTTCCAGACGACTGAAGCTGTCTGTCAGTTGTCTGTCATCTGTCTGTCAGACCGTCTCAACATCCTGTTGCTTTTGACGGGCTTCGCGGCGGGTTCGGGACCAGTCCTCCTGCTCCAGCAGCAGCGTCAGCGTAAACCCGATCACGATGCCATAGAGCGCTCCGCCCAACCCCATCGTGGCAGCATTGATGATGATGCCAGGAATGGGAAGCACGATGACCGCCATATTTGACCCCATCCCGATGGAAAAGCAAAACGCCATGGCAAAGGTGTTGACGGGAACGAGCACCCAGGTCTTGGGCACTGCTGGCAGCAGCAGGAGCGACTGGATCATCCCCACCAGCGAGCCGGTGGCGGCGGTCCCGACAATAAAGCCATACTTGTCATATTGCAGGCTCAGGATAGCCGTCACAATCCACCCGATGCCCCACCCGATCGCCGTTGCGATAGCCCATCGGCCTGTCCGGTCGGTCTTGAGGATATGGCGCTTGAGCACCAGCCATTGCCCCCCCCCGATGACGGCCCCCACCACGAAGCCACTGGCATACCCTGACCATACGTAGATGGACACCATGGCATGGTGCAGGAAGCTCGCCCCGACCCATCCCAGAATGTTGACGAATACCCACATGAGCAAAAAACCGACTCCCATTCGACCAGGTTTCTCTTCTGACATACCACGCCTGCTACTTTCTTTGTGTTCAAATGTACTCGAAAGTACGCTTTGTCCATTTCCAAAATTCCTGCTTCCACCTGCATCGCCTTCTCACTTGAAGGGCTTACACGCAGTCCACAAGCGTCTTTTACGTCC
>DAOTUF010000440.1:0-4170 GCA_034437495.1 Chloroflexaceae bacterium
GAGCAGCATGTCGTAGCTCAGGTCGCGGGCAAAGGCGCGGTCTGCCTCGCCGGGCGGGTCGTCCCCTCGCAGCACCGCGAGCACGTCAATGTCCGACCCCGGCTCGGCATCGCCCCGCGCCTGGGAGCCGAAGAGCACCACCCCCGCGAGCCGTGCGCCATGGTGCGCCTGGAGCCGCTGCCGAAGCTCCGTCAGGAGAGGGAGGACGGCAGGCACTTTATTCACTGCGTCTTTCGCTAATCTCCCGACCATCGTAGTAAATCAGCCGCTTGCGCTCATCAATGACCGTTTCCAGGTAAATGGGACGGGTCCACAGCTTGTAGAGGTTGCGCATCGTATCGCGGGCATAGTCCATCTTCAGGTCCACCCCCTCGTGGCGGTGGCGGAGGTAGAGTTCCCCGCGGTTGTTGTAGTTCGCGTCCTCCACATAGATGAAGGGTTGACCGAAGTTGGTCAGCTGAAACAGGAGCTTGTTCTTGACCTCCCTGAACTCGCGGCTGGAAATCTCATACACATCGGTGTCGCGGTTGTAGCGGAAGGCGAAGAGCTTCTGTTCGCGCACAAACTCCGGGGTCAGGAATTCGTCAATGAAGGTGACGTCGTTATAGAGCTTGCGCACTTCAAACAGCTTTTGCCGCCCCAGGCCAAGCTGACGGTCCCATTTGCGCTTCTCCAGGATATCGTCACAATCCTCATATTCCTTGCCAAATTTGCCCTTGTTCCAGCGATCTTCAATATCGCGGAGCATCTCCAGGCCGAGCTTGTAGGGGTTGAGCTGCCCCCGCCCGGTTGCTACCACGCCACTGTGCAGGTCGGCAAAGCTGATAATCTCCGAGGGCTGAATGGCCTTCTGGGTCATAATCTCCGAATGCCAGTAGCTATTGTGGTTCATCAAGCCCTGCGCCGCATAGCGATGGGTTTCCTCAACCGAGAGGTCATACACCGCCGCCTGACCACGCTCAATGGCCACCACCTCGTCGCTCCATTCTTCGCCTTCCACGCCTTCCACGCCTTCCATGCCGGTGCAGGTTTCCAGGTAGCGACAGAGCTTCTGCTGTTTGGAGGGTACCCCGAAGCCGATGGCCTCTTGAAAGACGAGCGCCGACCGGCCCGTCACGCGGATTTTCCACCGTCCACCGCCGTCGGGTTGTTCACTGCGCGACGAGAGGATGCCGAAGTTGAGCAGCAGCAGTTGGACGGTCTGGCTCATCGCCGCCGTGGTGAGCGAAAGCGTGATACCATCATCGCTTGTTTTCCCCACTCCGTCGAAGAACACCCGCAGGAACGCCGTCACCACGGATTTCGGAGCGTGCAGGATATCCTCCGGTACGTCGTAGAGGCAGACAAAACTCTCTGGAGTGAGACCCCGGTGGTCGAGAAATGCGGCTGCTTCTGCTTCCGTCTGAATGGTCGTAGGAACAGCTGGAACCCACTTTTCCCATGCACCTGGGACCGCGTGCTCGGCCCAGAGGTCTGGCCCCGGCTGCACTCGCACCGTTTCCCCCACCTGGAGGGCATCCAACCGCCGCCAGGTACCATCTGGCAGCATGACCTGGTGCGTGACCGAGCCTTCCAGTTCAAACCCGCGCCGCGTGCGGAGCCGCACCGTTTCCCGCTGGCCAAAGGATGCCCAGTCGTAGACCAGGCGCAGGGTGTCCCCATCGCCCACGTGGACCGGGAGGCGCTGACGAACCACCTCTTCAATGCGCAGCAAGCCGCGGTCGGTGAACAGGCGCGACCCGGCTACCAGGCAGGCCCACCCTTCATTTAATATTTTCGTCATCCCCTGGGGGGCAAAGTAGTAGGCTTCATTGCGGACAATTTCGAGAATCGTATGCTGCCAGCGCTCCAGCGGGGCGTAGTTGAGCAGAAAGAGCAGGATATCTTTCTGGGGGTTTTCGGGGAAACGCTTCTGCTTCAGCCGCTCATCTTCAAGCCGCTTCTGCTGCTGTTCGAGAAACTCCGGCGGGTTGATGTAGGACTGCATATACTCGCGGTCCACCTTCAACCCCTCCGCGACCAGGACCTCCTCATCTTCCACGATGGGTTGGGCTGTCTGGGCTTCGGGTCGCTTGATGTAGGGAGCGTGGTAGTCTATCAGGTTTTCGAGCGACAGGCAGGTGTCAATGAAGTCTTCCACCACCTCGTACCCGTACCGGTCAATGATGCGCTGAATGCGAGCGGCGTGGTTTGCCATCTCGTCCAGCATCTTGCGGTTGGTGTGGGCAAACCACAGATTGTTTTTGAAGAAGTCAACGTGCGCAGTAACGTGGGACATGACCATCTTCTGGGTGACGGCTTCGTTCCCCTCCAGCAGATAGGCATAGGAGGGGTTAGTATTCACCACCATTTCATAGATGGTGCTGCCCATCCAGACGTGCCCTTTGAGCAACTGGTCGTATTCCATCCCGAAGCGCCAGTGCGGATAGCGTATCGGGAACCCTCCGTAGGATGCCGTTTCGTAGAGGGTCCGATAGTCCAGCACTTCATAGATAATGGGGTAGAAGTCCAGACCATAGTCGCGGGCAAAGGTTTCTATTTCGGCGCGGGCCGCTTCGAGTTCGGCAGGAAGGCGCGTGTTTTTCATGGCTACTTCCCCCTCCCCAGAAAGCTCTTGATGGCATCGTAGATATCCTCGCGCACCACGATTTCGCTGATGACCACATGGTCGTCATCGCCCACGTATTCATCCAGGTCGTGCGCAAACCGTCCCGAGCCATAGAGGGAGCGCACCTGCCCGTAGCAGAACAGGTTGGCCTTGGGGAGCAAGTTTTTGCGGAGGATCTCAATGCATTCGCGGGTGTCACCTCCCCCCCAGTTGTCCCCATCGCTAAAGTGGAAGGGGTAGATGTTCCATTCATCCGGGGAATACCGTTCATCAATCAGTTTGTCGCACAGCCGGTAGGCCGAGGATATCTTGGTGCCGCCCCCTTCGCGGATGTGGTAAAACGTTTCCTGGTCAACCTCTCTGGCCACGGCATCATGGACAATGTACCGAATATCAATCTCTTTATATTGGTAGCGCAGCCAGGTTTCAATCCAGAAGGCCGTCACCCGCACGAGGTCCTTTTGTTCCACCCCCATGGAGCCGGAGACATCCATCATGTAGATAATCACCGCGTTGCTCTCGGGCAGGAGGGTTTCTTTCCACGAACGGTAGCGCATATCTTCGCGCACCGGCACGACCACCGGGTTATCGGGGTTGTAGGTCCCGGAGGCCAACTGGCGGCGCAGCGCCTCGCGGTAGCTGCGCTTGAAGTGCCGCAGCGAGTCGGGGCCGACCCGCCGTATCCCGCTGTAGCGGTCTTTCTCGCTGACAATATTTTTGCGCCCTCTGGGTTCAATATTGGGCAGTTGCAGTTCTTCGCCGAGAATCTGCGCCAGTTCTTCGAGGGTGACATCGACTTCGAGCGCGTGCGCCCCCGGCTCGCTCCCCGCCTCGCCGCCCCCGTCCTGCCCATCACCGCGGGCAATGGGGTCGCCCTCTTCACCGTCCCCCTGCCCTACCCCTCCCCGTTGTTTCGCGCCATAGCGAAACTGGGGAATGTCTATCTGGGGCACGGGTATGCTGACATAGCGCTTGCCCTGCCGCCCGATCATTTCTCCATGCGACATGTATTTTCGTAAATCTTTTTTGATTTTCCCGCGTACAATCTGGCGAAAGCGGTTGAGATTTCGTTCGACTCGTTGCATAGGTATCCCTCATCCTTCCAATCAATGGCCCCCTCGCCCCTGTCCTCTGGACCGGTCCACCTCGCTCCCCCGTCGGGGGAACCTCCCGCAAGGTTGGAGCCTGCGGGAGGCCAGCGATCCTGTCACCAGGTCGGGACCACCCGTTCCATGTCCCTGTCCAGGTCCAGTCCAGGTCCATGCAGCGTATCTTGCCGCAGGATGCTAGCGCTGGTAGGGGTCGCCGCGGGCAAAAATGCTGGCAACGTAGTTCAGGACATCGGTGGCACTGTGTTCGTTGTAGCCAAAGTCCCGAATCAGACGGCTCTTCACCACGTCGATTTTTTCCTGCGTATCCTTGTCGATGACCTGCGAGACCAGCGACGTGAGTTTGATGCTATCTTTCTGGTCTTCAAACAGCTTCAATTCGAGCGCCTTGTGGAGACGTTCATTGGTGCGGTAGTCGAAGTGCTTGCCCTCGATGGCCAGCGCCCCGATATA
>DAOTUF010000441.1:0-3459 GCA_034437495.1 Chloroflexaceae bacterium
GCTGGATGACGTTTGCCTGGAAGGTGATAATCTTGTTCTTCAAGGGTTTGAGCAATCGAATGGTTATCATTCCTCCTCATTTCACGTCTTAACGATTTCCTCGACTGAAATCTATACCAGGATTTTACCAGATTTTCCTACTTTCTTTCATGCACATTGTGGGGTATGCTATCATCGGTATGTGTTGGGTGAACGGAGAAACACCATCCAACCTGTTGAACCAGCGAACGGCCAACGATGGGGTGTCGTAAAGACCTGGTACCGTCTTCGATGGATTTCGATGGATAGGTATTTACCCGGATGGATATTGCACATGAACTATGAACAGGGAACCAAACTATCCACTGCCCGAAACGTTTTACCTGGAGAATCTGGGGTGAATGGTCGAACGAACGGAACCCCGAAACCCGACATCCCACACGCCGACCTCCAACAGCGCATCGCCGAGTTGGAGCGGTTGCTGGCCGAACGCGAAGTGAGCCTTGTTGCCGCCCAGCGCCGCGAACATATCCTGCGGAGCCGTGAAAAACATCTGCGGGACGCCATGGAGAGCCTCCACGAACGAACCGTGCGCCACTATCGTCAATTTCAGTCGCTCCGAGCCGTCAACCAGGCCATCACGGCCTGCCTGGACCTGCGTCTGACGCTGAATATTGTGCTCAACCACGTGACCACCAACCTGGATATCGACGCTGCCACCATTTTGCTGCTCAACCCGCACACCCAGACCCTCGAATATGCCGCCGGGCGCGGCTTTCGTTCGTCGCAAATCCAGCAGGCCCGCGTGCGGGTGGGGGAGAGCTATGCTGGTCGGGCTGCCCAGGAGCGCTGCCTGGTGAGTGTGGACAATGTGTGCTACGAAGGGGGATGTATGCGGGCTTCGCTAATGCAGGAAGAGGGTCTGACGGCCTACTATGGGGTTCCCCTCATTGCCCGAGGGCAGGTGAAAGGTGTGCTGGAACTCTTCCGCCAGACGCCCCTCATGCCCGACCAGGAGTGGCTCGACTTTCTGGAAGCGCTGTCCCGCCACACTGCCCTCGCCCTGGATAACGCCGAACTCTTCGAACGCCTCCAGCGCTCAAACGATGAGTTGCTCCAGGCCTACGACGCCACCATCGAGGGGTGGGCGCGGGCGCTCGAACTGCGCGATGCCGAGACCGAAGGCCACAGCCGCCGCGTCACCGGCCTGACGATGATGCTGGCGCGGGCCATGGGGGTGAGCGAAGACGACCTGGTCCACATTCGGCGCGGGGCCATCCTCCATGACATCGGCAAAATGGCCATCCCTGATGCTATTCTCCTGAAGACCGGCCCCCTCACGGATGAGGAACAGGCCATCATGCGCCAGCACCCCATCTACGCCTACGAATGGCTTTCCTCCGTCCCCTTCCTGCAACCGGCTCTGGATATCCCCTATTGCCACCACGAACGGTGGGACGGCACCGGCTACCCCCGCGGCTTGCACGGCGAAGATATCCCCCTGGCGGCCCGCATCTTCGCCGTGGTCGATGTCTGGGACGCGCTCTGTTCCGACCGTCCCTACCGCAAAGGGTGGTCGGTGCCCCAGGTGCGGGCCTATCTGCGGGCGCAGGCGGGGTCCCACCTCGACCCGCAGGTCGTCCGTATCTTCCTCCAGATGATAGCATGACGAATAAGAAAGCTCGTCTCTGAACGGCCTCCATCCTTTCTCCATCCTTTCCCCACCCTTTCCCCACATTTGATCTGCTCCCTGTCGTACTATATAATTGAAGTGAAAATGAACGTGATGGTTTCGCCCTGATTTCCTCCAAAATCAGGCTCAGGACAGGAAAGGATGTAAGGTATGAAACAACGGTACCTCTGGTTCGTGCTCCTCATGGTAGGGGGCGTGCTGGCGTTGATGGGGTGTATTGCAACCTCCGCATCGACCCCATCCCAGACGGTCGGCAAGACGGCTACTCCCGCGCTGCCTGTTTCGGTCAAACAGAAAGAAACCCCGCAGTCAGCCGCCAACCCCGCGGAAGAAACGACCATTCCCACCCCCGCACAGGGGGCATCATCCGACAACGACGCATCATCAGAAACTCCCGCACCAGCCCCTTCGTTGAGCGATGCGCAAACCTTGCTGGTTGCCCTCGAAGAAACGCTTCACGACATCTACACCCGCGTGAGTCCCTCCGTCGTGCATATCCGGGTCGTCCAGCGACATGCGGGCGTCAGCCCCGATATGCCCGATATGCCCGATATCCCCTTCATCGTCCCTGAAGATCCCCAGGAGTTCTTCATTCCTGGTCTGGGGTCCGGGTTCGTGTGGGACCAGGACGGGCACATCGTCACCAACAACCACGTGGTAGAAGGCGCAGATCGCATCACGGTCACGTTTCAAGATGGCACCGTCATTGACGGGGAACTGGTTGGAGCCGACCCCGACAGCGACCTCGCGGTCATCCGCGTCGATATGCCTGCCGACCAGTTGAAGCCGGTCGACGTGTTCGACTCCGCTCAGGTGCGGGTGGGACAGCTTGCCGTTGCCATCGGCAACCCCTTTGGTCTGGAAGGAACGATGACCGTAGGATTTGTGAGTGCGCTCGGGCGCTCCCTCCCGGTCGAAACGATGGGGACGGGTCCCTCCTACTCCATCCCGGACATCATCCAGACCGACGCCTCCATCAACCCCGGCAATTCGGGCGGGGCACTGCTGGACGACCAGGGACGACTTATCGGGGTTCCCTCGGCCATCCGCTCACCGGTCCAGGCTTCGGTAGGGATTGGTTTTGCCATTCCGTCCGCCATTGTGCAGCAGGTGGTACCAGTGCTGATTGAAGAAGGGGCCTATGAACACTCCTGGCTCGGCGTGATGGGCACCACCCTGACCCCGGACCTCGCCCGCGAGATGGACCTCGGCCCCAACCAGCGGGGAGCGCTGGTGCTGGAGGTTGTCACCGATGGACCGGCGGATGAAGCCGGCGTGCGCGGGAGCGACCGTCAGGTCATCATCGAAGGAATTGAGCGGCGCGTCGGTGGCGATGTGATCATCGCGTTTGACGGACGACCCGTGGAACAATTCGAAGATCTCGTCACCTACCTCAACCGGTACACCCAGGTGGGCCAGACCGTCACTCTGACCGTGCTGCGCGATGGCGAAGAAGAAACCCTGGACGTGACCTTGCAGGCCCGCCCAACGACCCGGACCACCCCCAGAGAGGTGGTCGAAGAGGAAGAAAGCAACGCCTGGCTTGGTATCCGCGGCCTGACCCTGACGTCCAACATTGCCGAAGCAATGGACCTCTCCGCCGACCAGGAAGGGGTGCTGGTCCAGCAAGTTGAGCAAGGGAGTCCGGCGGACCAGGCCCGCCTGCGCGGAAGCTTCAAGAACGTCCTCATTGAGGGGGAGTATGTGTTGATTGGGGGAGATGTCATCACGGCTGCCAATGACCGCCCCATTCGGATGCTGGAAGATCTCCAGCAGTTGGTCCAGCG
>DAOTUF010000442.1:0-3956 GCA_034437495.1 Chloroflexaceae bacterium
CCCTGCCCGATGGCTCGACGGCTCCGGACCTGGAAGGGAAGCGGGTCTTGATTGTTGACGACCGGCAGGCCAGCCGTTCCAACCTGTCCCGGCTAGTGTGGTCGTGGGGGATGCTCCCACACGAAACCAGCACCCCCGCCGAGGCGCTGGCGCTCATTCAACAGGGTGGCCCCTTCCCCTTCGACGTGGTGGTGTTGAATATTCACGAGGCGGATGGAAGCAGCGGGTCCCTGACCACGGAGGTCTACCAGGCACTCACCACCCGCGTACCGCACGGGCCATCTGCCGCCACCCCGCCCGATCAGCCACACCCACCCCCGATAGTGGCATGGGTTTCGCCCCTGGAGAACAAAATGTTCGCCTCGGTGAGCGAGATTGCCGCCGTGCTGAAGCGTCCTGTCAAGCCATCCCGCTTCTACAACGCGCTGGTGAGCGTGCTGGTGGGCCAGGCAGCAGGGAGCGGCAACCCCCACCTTCCCTCCCCCGTCTCTGGCGGTGGACGGCGGGCCATCCACCAGCTTCCGCCGGCGGTGCGGACCATGGGGCAGCACTACCCACTCCGCCTCTTGCTGGTCGAAGATAACGTGGTCAACCAGAAGGTCGCGCTGCGGTTGCTCGAACGTATCGGCTACCGCGCCGATGTCGCTGCCAACGGGGTCGAAGCGCTGGAGGCGCTGGAGCGGCAGCCCTATGATGTCATCCTGATGGACGTGCAGATGCCCGAGATGGATGGTATGGTCGCCACGCGGCATATCCGCACGCGCTGGCCCACCAGCCGCCAGCCGTGGATTGTCGCGATGACGGCCCGGGCGCTCCAGGGCGACCGCGAAAAATGTCTGGAAGGGGGGATGAATGACTACATCAGCAAGCCGGTGCATATGGAACAGCTCGTTGCAGCGCTGGAACGGAGTATCGGCCAGGGGAGCAGTGCGCCCGCCTGCCCCCTCTCCCCCTCCCCGCCTGCTCCCCCACAGGCTTGCCTTCCCACTGCGGTGTTCGACCCGTCGGCGTTGGAGCGGTTGCGCGAGAGCCTGGGGACTGCGGCTCCTGAAATCTTGCGCGAGATTGTCGCCCGGTACCTTGAGGATGCGCCCAGGCTGCTGCGCGAGATGCAGCAGGCTGCGCAGCAGGGAGATGTGGTGTGGTTCACTCGCGCCGCCCATTCGCTCAAATCAAGCAGTGCCCAGGTCGGGGCAAACGCGCTTGCGGCACGCTGCAAAGACCTGGAACAGATGGGGCAGACAGGCACCCTGGAAGGATGGGTCGAACAACTTGCCCAGGTCGAGGCTTGCTACGAGCCGGTGCGGGGGGCGCTGGAGGCGATGGTGGCCGAAGAGCCGTGAACCAGAAGAGCCAGGAAGTGGAACCGTGTAGGTGGAAAGGTCTTATGCGAGGATAGGAATATGATGGCCAGACGACCCGATACCGATACCGATACCGATATCGATGATATCGACGCGCCAGACCGTGCGGCCCTGAAAAAGCAGATTGAGGAGCTTCAGCGGCGCAATGCCACCCTGGAAGCGCAGGTGCGCCAGCGGACCTTCGAACTCCAGGTGTTGTACGATCTTTCCCACCAGATTGGCTATTCGCTGAACTACGACGAACTGTTTCGCCTGATGCTGCAACACCTCCACCGCGTCGTCCCCTACGTCGTCTCGGGGAGCCTCCTGACCCTTTCGGAACCCTACGACCTCTTCATCCAGTATACCCGCCCCCTCAGACCCGCGCTGCTCGAAGAAATCCAGCAGCGGATGGTGATGACCCTGGAGCGCATGGGCGAAAAGGCTATCACCACCAACCAGGTGCATCTGCGGACCTCCGAACTGGGCAGCAGCGCGACCCGCCTGCCCATCTCCAGCATCGGGTCCGTCTTCCAGGTCCCCTTGATAGTCGGCCCACAGCGCGACGTGGTGGGGTTGCTCTTTGTGGGAGCCGAACAGGACCACGCCTTTCAAGAGGAACACGTCCGGCTGCTCTACACCGTAGCAAACCAGGCGTCCGTCGCCATCCAGCAGCTTCGGGCGCTGCTGGATATGGAAGAGCAGCGGTTGGAAAGCCTGGTTGCCAACCTGCCGGACGGCATCGTGCTGCTGGATGACCAGCGGCGCATGGTGCTGGTCAACATGGCCGGGCGGGACTATCTCTCGCTGCTGGCGGCTCCTCTCGAAATAGGCGATGTCCTGAGCCATCTGGCGCAGCAGTCGCTTGAACCCCTGCTCCAGGCGTGCCCGGTGCGCGGCCACGAAGTGGTGGTCGAGCGCGAAGACGGGATGCGCCGGGTCTTCGAGATTGCCACCCAACCGATGTCGGTATCCATTCCGCTCCTGTCGGAGTTCTCCCTCGTGACGGAGCGGGCCGCCCTCTCCCGTCCACCGAACGGGTGGACCCTCATCATCCGCGACATCACCGGGCGCAAGCGAGCCGAGGAAGAAATCCGCAACCTGAACGTGGAGCTTGAGCAGCGGGTCATCGAACGAACTGCGCAGCTTGAGACGGCCAACCGCGACCTGCGCAATGAGATGGTCGTTCGCAAGCAGGCCGAGGAGGACCTGCGCCGCGAGCGGGATTTGCTGCGGAGCATTATGGAGACCAGCCCGGTGGGGATTATCGTGGCGGACCGCACCGGGCGGTTTGTGTTTGCCAACCCCCACGCCGAACGGGTGCTCGGCATTCCCAGGACAGCCATTGTCCAGCGGACCTTTGCCTCGCCCGAATGGAAACTCACCGACTATCAGGGCACGCCGCTGCCAGAAGACGAGACCGCCTTTCACCGCGTGGCGACGACGGGCAAGCCCGTGCGCGATGTGCCGCACGCCATCGAGTGCCCTAACGGGTCGCGGGGGCTGCTCTCCATCAATGCGGCTCCCCTGTGTGACGGTGCGGGGGAGGTGGAGCGGGTGGTCTTCACCGTGCGCGATGTCACCCGGCGGGTGCGAGCCGAAGAAGCCCTGCGCCTCAACGAAGCCAAGCTGCGCCTGATTATGCTGCAAATGCCCTCGATTCTCTGGACCACCGACACAGCCCTTCAGGTCACAGATATGCTCGGGGCGGGGTTGCTGCGGTTCGGATATGACCAGAACCGCTTCATTCAACAGACCATCCGCGATGGTCCGGAAGACGGGAGCGGGGTCACGGCTTCGCTGGCAGCGCACCAGCGGGCCCTGCGCGGGCTTTCCGCTGGCTATGAGATGCGCTTTGAAGACCGCGACTTTGAGGTTCGGGTGGATTCGCTGCGAGACAAAGAGGGTCAGATCGTCGGGTGCATCGGGCTGGCGCTCGATATCACTGAGCGGAAGCAGGTGGAGGAAGAAATCCGCACCCTGAACCAGGAACTCGAACAGCGGGTGTTGGAACGCACCGCGCAGCTTGAAGCTGCCAACCAGGACCTTGAGATAGAGGTGCAGGAGCGCAAGCGGGCCGAAGCCGACCTGCAAGAAGCCTGGAAAGCCGCCGAAGCTGCAACGCGGGCGAAATCCGAATTTCTGGCCAACATGAGCCACGAAATCCGCACCCCCCTGAACGCCGTCATCGGCATGACCCGGCTCCTGCTGGACACCAGCCTCTCCCCCGACCAGCGCGACTTCATCCAGACCATCCGTATCAGCGGGGAGTCGCTGCTCGCCATCATCAATGATGTGCTCGACCTCTCCAAGATAGAGGCTGGAAAGATGGAACTGGTGTATGAGCCATTTGACCTGCGCGACAGTCTGGAAAAATCGCTGCACCTGGTGGCGGCCCGCGCCGTCGAAAAGGGCCTCACCCTTTCCTACACCATCGCCGACCATCTGCCCCCCCGACTCATGGGCGACAAGGCCCGCCTGCGCCAGATTTTCATCAACCTGTTGAGCAATGCGGTCAAGTTCACGGAGCACGGCGACATAGTGGTCTCCGTAAGGGGGATTGCGGATGGGGAAACAGGAATCGGAACCTTCCCGTCCCCATTCCTGGAGAAC
>DAOTUF010000443.1:0-7273 GCA_034437495.1 Chloroflexaceae bacterium
GGGCTGGCTCGCGCACCCCAGGGTATCGTGACCGGCTGAACGGAGCCTCGAAAGGCCAGGTCTGGTCATACCTCGGCCTGTTCGCCGGAGCGTGCAAGCCGCCTGACTTCAGTCAGTGCGGGGTATGACAGGGGAACGAACCGGTTCCCCCTGACGTTCATCAACCCTCAAAAAACTTCCGATTCTTTTCAATAAAGCTCTGCCATTTGCCCGGAACATCGCTCTCGACGAAGATAGCTTCAACGGGGCATTCATACTGGCATGCGCCGCAGTCCATGCACTCATCGGGGTTGATGTAATACTGGTCATCCCCTTCGTAGATGCAATCCGACGGACAGACGGCCACACACGCGGCATCCTTCACCCCGACACATGGCTCACAAATCACATTCGCCATTCTCTGCAATACTCCTTATGCACACTACAAACACACTTCAACGACTCTTTCACGTGAGACCTGCCCTGACTATAGCACGAGACGCCGCGAAACTCTACTACCAAAGTCTCATAGCGGGGGGTGAGGCATTCGCTCCTTCCTGCTTCCCGTTTCCCGCTCGGGGCGGTCAGGGGAAGGGGGCGCGGTTCCCGCTGACAATGCGGGCCAACCCCTCGGCATCGAGCACGATAATGCGCCCGCGTTCCAGACGCACCAGCTTGTCTTCGGCAAAGCGGCGCAGTGCCCGCCCGGCAATCTCGCGCACGGTACCGGCCCGTTCGGCCAGTTCTTGATGTGTCACCTCGGCGGTACCTTCGCGGGCTTCGGTCAGCAGTTGGCGTGCCAGCCGTTCGCGGACGGAGCGAAACGCCAGGTCCTCCACCAGCATCACCAGTTCGCGCAGTTGCTCCGCCATCTCGCCCAGGGCAGCCAGCGCCAGGTCCGGGTGTTTGCGTATCAAGTCCAGGACATCCGGGCGGGGGAGCAAGAGGCATTCCACCGGACTCCGGGCCTGGGCCGTGGCGTGGTTGGGCCGCCCATCAAAGATGGGCACGCTGTTGAAGTTTTCCCCCGGCCCGACCATTTCCAGCATTTGCTCGCGGCCATCCTCCGCGGTGCAGGTCAGGCGGACCCGTCCGTGCAGCACGATAAACAACCCCGGAGGTTGTTCACCCTCAAACATGATATATTCGCCGGGGCGGAAGACACATCGGCGCACCCGTCGGCTGATATCTCTCAGGGTTGGCTCATCCAGCGAGGCAAACAGTGGAACCGCTCGGAGTTCTCGTTCTTCGTAGGGTTTCATGTCCCCTATTATAGCGCAATATCAGCCTGCAATGGGGAGCGAGGGTGGGGGCCTACCAGTTTGCGTTTTGATGGGGAACGCTTGAGACGGATTCGGTCAAGCGGTTTTTCGCGGCCCCCCCGGTGCTCCCCTGGGAATGCCGTATACGCAGCGGGTTGGAGGATGGCAAATGCCTGATTCGGCAGATGTGGAACTCTTTCCCCGGATCTGGTATACTTGAATCAGTGAATCAGGAAACTCTAAGGAACCAGCAAACCTATGACCAGACCGGAACCCACTGCATCCACCTCGTCCCCTACGCTCTCATCCGCGCTGCACCAGCGCGTGTTGTCGCGCCGCCAGTTCCTCCAATCGATGCTGGTGCTGCTTGGTGGCTGCGCTACTGCCCGCGGGCCGGCCAGCACCGAGCCTCCCACCGCCGCTGCAACGGCCACCTCGCCGCCGACGGTGCATCCTCAGATGGCCCGTTTCAGCGGTGATTTCGCCTTTCACCATGCCGTGGCGCAGATGCAGTATGTGCCGCGCCACCCGGGGACGGAGGGTTGGCGCAAATGCGGGGACTACATCTTGAGCCAGCTTGCCACGCAGGGATGGGCAGCCGAAGAACAGCCCTTTGTCTATATGGAGACCGATTGCCGCAACCTC
Source organism: Chloroflexaceae bacterium (assembly GCA_034437495.1). Classification (GTDB taxonomy): domain Bacteria; phylum Chloroflexota; class Chloroflexia; order Chloroflexales; family Chloroflexaceae; genus JAAUSY01. Next base: position 1,887 of record DAOTUF010000443.1, read on the forward strand.
ATCGGCAAGCGGGGTGAGGGTCCGCTGCTGGTTATCGGGGCGCACTATGACAGCCGCCGCCGGGCCGACCGCGACCCGGACCCATCAAAGCGTACCGAGCCGGTGCCCGCCGCCAACGACGGGGCCAGCGGGGTGGCGGTGCTGCTCGAACTGGCGCGGGTGCTCCGACCGGAGGACCTCCAGCGCACCATCTGGTTGGTGGCCTTCGACGCGGAGGACAACGGCGGCCTGGATGGGTGGGACTGGATTGCTGGCTCGCGCCACTTCGTCCGCGCCCTGACCGAGACCCCCCAGGGTATGGTGCTGGTCGATATGATAGGGGACGCCGACCAGCAAATCTACTACGAAGGCAATTCGCACCAGCAGATGCAGGAAGGTATCTGGCAGGTGGCTGCCGACCTGGAATACTCCGCCTTCGTTCCCGAACTGCGCCACACCATGATAGATGACCACATTCCCTTCGTCCGGGAAGGCATCCCCGCGGTGGACCTCATCGATTTCGACTATCCCTACTGGCATACCACGCAAGATACCCTGGACAAAATCAGCGCCGAGAGCCTGGAAGCCGTAGGACGGACGCTAGAGGAGTGGATACAACGCGGCGCACCGGGGATGCCCCCGGCTGCCTCCCCTGACCCGACGACCACGCGGCTGCATGTGCCGCTGGTGCTCCAGAACCAGCGACAGGAAAACGCTGGCGCACGGTATAGCACGGACCGCGATATCCCCACGGTTTCTCGCAGACCATAGCATTCATCAGAAGAGCAGACCGGCTCCCAGGCATCGCCCGGAGGGGCGACCCCCTTCCCAGAATACGGACCAGGTTCGTATAGGTCTGGTTAATTTTTCCTGATATCCAAGGGATCTATTGATCTTCCATGGTATACTAAGATCACATTCAGGTTTGTCAGGAGCGAAGAGGTATCTCGACTAACCGGGGGCAGCCTCCCACGAGAATGTGGGGAAAGGGAAGGCGTCCTCATCTTTTGCTCTCCCCAGGTTTTGACCATACGGTGAGATGCCCTTCTGAAATCTCTTCAAGGAGCCGCACATTATGGATACGCTTATGAACAGGCACACTTTTGAAGCTGCATTGAAATGGTCGTCTCGTATCGCGCTTTTCTCCGGTTTTTTTGTGTTTCTCAACCTGATTTATCAGAATATTTCGAAACTTGCCATTATTCGCGCCCTGGAGGGAAATGTCCTGGTTTCGATGATGGTTTCTGCGTTGGACAGCGTGTCCGGGTTGGCGTTAAGTCTGCTGGTCTTCAGCATCACCGTCAATTTCATTGTCCAGAAGTTCGTCATTGAACCAGGGGCGGGGCCGCGTCACTTTACGCTCAACGGCATCGTCACGCTGGCCGACCGCAGACCCGTCAAGGACGCCAAAATCTACATTAACGGCATTGACAGCCGCCGCCGAACCGATATCAACGGCATTTTCAGGGTGCGCGTGGAGGACCGGGCTGCGTGGAAAATCACGGCCCTGTATGAGGGCAAGGAAGCCCATGCCGTCATCAAGCGCAACCACGCCAACGAGTATGTCTATCTGGCACTGCCTGCGTTCCTCTTTGGCAAGGTAGACCGGAACCAGAACCGGAATGGTCTTCGCTAACAAGTGGTCGCTGCGGAGGGAGTGTCGGCAGCGGCGCGAGGCGATAGCAGCGGAAGCACACGCTGCCCGGAGCAGGGCCATCTGTGAACGGGTGATGAGCCTGGCCATCTACCAGGCCGCATGCTCCCTTCACTGCTATGTACCGGTTCGCTCGGAAGTCGATACCCTGCCCTTGTTGACCGATGCCCTGGCGCGAGGGAAGCACGTGGTGGTGCCGGTGGTTCAACGCGGCTCGGAAGAACTGGCCCATACCCGGCTTACTTCGCTGGCAGCAGAAGACTTGCAGCCGGGGCTTTTCGGCATCCCACAGCCACGAACCCTCTGTCCTGCCGAGGTGGGGGAGTGCAGGCTGCTGGTGGTTCCGCTGCTGGCGTTTGACCGGTCCGGCTACCGTCTGGGCTACGGCAAGGGCTACTACGACCGGCTGCTTGCGGTGGCTCGGGTCCCGACGGTCGGGGTGGCCTTCGCCGTCCAGGAGGTAGCCGCGGTCCCCCGCGAACCCCACGATTTTCCCCTGGACTGGATAGTGACCGAGGCCGAGGTGATAGAGGTGGTTACGGCGACCACGACAACCCGGAGTCGGCGTCAAGATACATCTCGTGCGTAACCTGGCGGGGGGTTGCGGCGACCAGCCTCCCCCGCGCATCGGTACTCACCTCCGCCACCCACAGGTCGAACCCTCCTTGATGGGGGGGAATGGCCAGAAATGCCAGCAGTGTGCCATCAGGAGAAAAGGCGGGAGACCGCGCCATCCCCAGATTGGTGAGCCGCTGCGGAGTGGGGGTGCTTCCTTCGGTCGCGTCAGCCGGCAACGCCCAGATATCCGTTCGCCCATCCTCATCGTGAGCCGCAAAGACTAGCCACGACCCGTCAGGGGAGAACGCCGGGTCGTAGCTATGGGGAGGAGCACCGGGGAAGGGAGTGCCTATCTCGCGCTCCGGGTCGAGGCGGTAGATTTGCGGGGAACCTTCCGGTCCCAGGCTGGACCGGGTGAATAGCAAGCGGCTCTCTCCGCTTCTTCGGTTCCCGTCGGCTTGGCCCGGTTGGTAGACCATCGTTCCGGCGTGGGCGGCTTCATCGGCGTACAGTTGTCTGCGGGCCCCGCTCCCGTTCAGTGACAGGCTGTAGATAGAGAGGTTGTAGTCCACTGCGGGGGACTCTGCGTAGGGTTGGTAGGGAGGGGCATACTGCGACACCATGGTAATCCGGGTGCCGTCGGGCGACCAGATAGGGTAGAACGCCCACATGGTGTCGTAGATGCGCTCAAGGCTCTGAAGCTGGTGCGTCGAGCCGTAGAACGTAAGTTGTTCCAGATTCTTTCCGTTTGCATCGGCCAGCATCACGTCTGTGTAGCTTTCCCCCCGCTCGATGTAGACGATGCGGGTGCCATCGGGCGACCACTCGGGCTGCCACGCGACGCCCTGACCAAAGAGCGGGTAGCCCTGGTTCTCCCGCCATATCCAGACAACCCCCTCTTGCACAAACAGCAACCGCCCCGGCAGTTCCTCGCCGCGCACGACACCACCGGGTGGTGCAGACGCTCCGTCTTGAGAGGTGGTTTCCCCTGACGGTGCGCCCGGACCGGGCGACCCTCCTCGTGTCTGGCAGGCGGTGAGGACAAGGAGGGCAAGGAGGACAAGGAGGGCAAGGAGGGCACGAAGGAGGCGTATGTTCACGCTGGAGCGACCATATACGGGTGTCATAATCTTCTTCCTGGTCTCATTCGTTGATAAGCTTCTGCAAGCCTTCCAGGTTGGTCAAATAGATGCCATCGTCCTCTGCCTGGACCAACCCCTCCTCGCGAAACTCCCCTATCGTCCTGGTGACGGTCTCTCGGTAGGAACCAATCATCTCGGCAAGCTGCTGGTGGGTTGAACGGACGACCATGGGAGGGGGAGTTGGTTTTTCTGGGGAGGGGGGGGACCCTGCAAGGGACAGAAGCACGGTTGCCAGGCGTTGGGGCACGCTCTTAAACGCCATATCCACCAACCGCGTTTCCATTTCACGAATATGCTGCCCCATGATTTCCAGGAGACGGCGGGTGATAGGGGGATGCGATTGCAGCATGGTGCTCAGGAGAGAGGAATCGATGGAGCCGACAGTGCAAGGGGTCATCGCCTCGGCTGCATTGGTATAGGTTTTCTGGCTGTTCAGGGGCATTTCTCCGAAGACGGTTACGGCTTCGACCGGCTTCAAGCGGAGGATACGTCCCTCGCTCGAAAGTTTATAGATCTGGACCCGCCCCTCTTTCAGGAAGAAGAGGTGTTCGCAGGGTTCACCGGGCGCGTAGAAACGATGCCCCGGGGGACAGGAGGTGAAGGGTATCCGAGCTTCAAGACTGGTCCACTGCTCCTGGTCCAGGTCGGAAAAGATATCGCCCGTAGGACGAGAGGGATTAGCTGATGTGGGTGCCACCGGCTTCGATTCCTTCCAGGTTCGTAATGCGAACGGTGGCCACTCCTGCCGCCCGAGCAGCCAGGGCCGAGCGGGCCTTGGGGATCATCCCCTCGCTTATCACTCCTGCCCGAATCAGTGGCTCGATTTCTGCGGCAGCGAGGTGGGGGATAAGCTGGTCTCTCTGAAGCACGCCCGGTACGCTGCTCACAAAGACCAGTTCCGTTCTGGATGGTTCGTCTCCGATGCCAGTGCTGGCAAGGGACTGGGCCATGGCGAGGGCGACATGGTCGGCGTTGACGTTGTAGGACAGTCCGTCTGCTCCCAGGGCGACGGGAGCCAGCACCGGCAGCCAGCCCGGGCGCATCAATGTCTGAAGCATTTCGTGGTCAACCGCGGTAATCGACCCGACCCGTCCGAGGTCGGTACCGCCTGGACGGTAGGGCACGCAGCGGAGCAACCCCAGGTCAACCCCGCTCAACCCGATGGCCCGCCGGCCCGCCATGGTCAGGGCAGCTACGAGGCGCTTGTTAATGCTCCCACATACAACCATCTCCATCACCGCCATACTCTCCGGGGGCGTGACCCGCAGCCCTTCAATGAAGTGAACGGTCTGCCCAAACCGCTCCATGGCGGCGCTAATTTCTTTGCCACCCCCATGAACTAGCACGACCGGACGGTCAAGGGATGCTAACGAAGTGCATAATCCGCTGAGAAAGGCGGGAGTATCCAGTTCTTTGCCTCCCACCTTGATAACCGTGATGGTTTTCACCTGTGCTCCCCGGGTCTTCCTGCTGTCTTTCCTTCTCCGAGTATTCTACTCAATCTTTCCAGGTTGCACAAGTGAAAGGATTCTGGTACAATCCATAGAGCCAGCAGGGAGGCGAATTCGGTTCGCCGGTCAGGTCTGGAGCTATTCTCGGGCGGGTCGCATAGTTGGTCTAGTGCGCGGCATTGGAAATGCCGTAGGGTGTCACAGCCCTCGTGGGTTCGAATCCCACCCCGCCCGCCAGGGATGGGCCGGTTTCGGCTCTGTGAATTCCAGTATAACTCCGGAATAAACTGACATTCCAGCCTAACTCCGGAAAAATTCCAGCCCCTGCGGGGGCTTTTTGCATGTATTCCAGCGTAACTCCGGAATATTCCAACATAACTGCGGAAAAACTTCGCAGGCCATTCCAACACAACTCCGGAAAAACTTCCCAACAGCGCGTGTATTCCAACATAACTGCGGAAAAACTTCGCAGGCCATTCCAGCGTAACTTCGGAAAAACTTTTGTGGGGTGTTCTACCTCACCTTTCGCCAGTGCTCCCACCATTTCCCTTTTCCCATTTTTGCCAATTTCCCCAGAATCGTATAGGATACCCCCCAGGAATT
>DAOTUF010000444.1:0-3821 GCA_034437495.1 Chloroflexaceae bacterium
CCCCGCTGTCGTCAAGCTGGATACCCAGTTCGCGGCTGGTATAGGTGGGGTTGATATTGACGACTATCGCGCCCAGGCGCACAATGGCAAAGAAGGCAATGACAAACTGGGGACTGTTGGGGAGCATCACCCCGACCCGCCCCCCCTTCCGCACGCCAATCTGGTAGAGGGCGGTTGCCAGCCGGCTGACCTGTTCCTCCAGTTGCTCATAGGTCATCCGGCTGCCGATCATGAGGTGCCCCCCGAGGCCATAACCGAGCACGAAGCTTATTGCCCGGTTCATTGGATAGCGCCGGGCGGCATCGGAGAGCATCGTATCAAGCGGCTGTTCCGGATAGGGTATCGTATGAGGCACGCCCTCCTCGTAGAAGGCGTGCCAGACCATCGTCATACGGAGATCTCCTTCCAGTTCCAGTAGCTCAAAAAAGAATGCAAGAAGCACAGGCACCCGGCTTGTGGGCGGGCCCTCCTCCCGGGAAGCCTGCGCTGCCATCCAGAAGAGAGCGGGTCGAGCTACGGTGTCGCGTTCTACCGCTGTCGGTCAGAGCTAGACATCATCGCGCAACCATCCGCGCTCACGAGCAATGAACTTGATGGTCGCATCATCGGGTGGATAGAGACCGGCCGCCTGGTAAGCATAGGCAAGCAGCGCAGCGCCACCAACCGTACCGATGGCGAGGCCAAGGAGAAAGGCAAATGCGCCGACAATTTTTTTCATTCTTTAACCCTCCTGAAGGTACGTAACATAGGGATCGTCCTGATATTGTCTCATGCGTGAATCATACCGCATGGCAGCAGGAAAAGTCAACTAGGCATCCGGTGCTTCGTGCCTGACCCGTTCGCGCCAGTCCTGGATGATGTCCTGGAGCGTCTGCGAAAAGGCAATCTGCGGTTCCCACCCCGTCTGAGTGCGAAACCGTCGGGCGTCGCACACCACGGTCGGGACATCAATAGGCCGCATCCGCTGCAGGTCGGGTTGCACGTCAATTTCGACATGGCTGATTGACCGCATGTGGTCGAGCATATCGCGGATTGTGACGGGTTGCCCGGAGCTAATATTGTAGACCTGCCCGGCTACTCCGTGCTCCACCGCAAGGCGGTAGCCCCGCACCATATCCCGAACGTCCGTGAAATCGCGTTGAGCATTCAGGTTGCCCACCCTGATGACCGGGGGGAGCAGACCTTGTTCGACCTGGGCAATCTGACGGGCAAAGGCCGAAGCGACAAACCGTCCGTTCTGGCGCGGGCCAATATGGTTAAACGGGCGAACCCGAACCACGTCGAGGTGATGGCTCAGGTGATATTGGAGCGCAAGCATGTCCTGGGCCACCTTGCTCACCCCGTAGGGGTTGGTCGGGCGCAGGGGCGTCGCTTCATCAATGGGCAGGTCATCGGGGGCTATCTGCCCATAGACCTCGTAGGAACCGACCACCAGCACCCGCGCCGGGAGGTGGTGGGTTATCAACGCCTGGAAGAGGTGGAGAAGTGACAGGATATTGGTCGTCAGGGTTGCCGCCGGGTCCTGAAACGACTCGGGCACAAACGCCTGCCCCGCAAGATGAAAGATGACCTGCGGTTGGAGGTGGGCCAGCGCCGCCGAAACCTGCTCCGGGTCGCGCAAATCTGTTCGAATGAGAGGGGTACGTTCATGGAGGTGGGGGAGGCGGTGGTATTCCTGGCGAGCCATTCCCCACACCTCCCACCCTTCGAGGCTCAACAGGTGCTCCGCCAGATGCCCCCCCACAAACCCATTGATGCCGGTAATCAGTGCCCGCATGGTCAAATATCCCTTGCCTCCCCTTCTGCCAGTTTCTCTCCTCACCCGCGCTTGCCTATTATACCAGATACCAGCCCGGTCTATATCCAGCGCTCCCCCTCCGGGCCGGGGTCCTTTTCATCGACCTGCCTCTGGGGTCTGGTCAAACCGCTTACAACAACATCCGAAAGAGGTTGGAGATATACAACACGACCATGGACACCCCAAAAAACACGGTCCATCCCACATTCATACCGATAGCTCCACTCACAATCCAACCCACCGTGGTCGCCAGCAAACACAACAACCAGAACTGCCACCCGGGGATAATCTGCTCTTCCATTGTATCGCTCTCTTTCTGTTTTTTCGTCTTTTCGCCTCAATGACTAGTTTCTTTTTCTGCGCTTTTCTTGATGCTTCTTTGATTGATGCTCGAATACGTTCGTTTTCCTCGTTCGTTTCCTTGCTTCTCAGTATACGGAAAGAAGCTGAAAACGAAATGATTGAGGACTGAGCCATACGTGAGCCATGGATCAGTCCAGGTTTACCAGACCAGGCCAGAAAGACCCGCTCCCCACCATTTGCCGGGTGGTTCGTTGCATGCTATGATCCCGTCATAACGAGGGAGTCAGCCAAATCTTGCGACATCTGGTTGGAAGAACCGAACGGAAAACTGAAAAAGAATGAGATGAACGGAAGGAGCTATCAAAACTATGGAACCTTCTCCCATTCCTCCCCCCACCTATCACCTGCTCCTGGCGGGCCAGTGGCACCAGGGGAGCGAAACCTACGAAGTCCGAAACCCCTATGACCAGCAGATAGTTGGCATAGTCAGCCGCGCCACCCCCGCCGACCTCGAACAGGCTATCCAGGCGGCTGTGCAGGCCAGTGCGGAGATGAGCCGGCTTCCCCTGCACCAGCGCGCTGCCATCCTGCGCGGAACCTCGGACGGCCTGAAGGCGCAGGCCGAAGACATGGCGCGGACGATTGCCCAGGAAGCCGCCAAGCCCATCAAGCAGGCCCGCGCCGAAGTGCAGCGCAGCATATTCACCTTTGCGCAGGCCGCCGAAGAAGCCACCCGTATCCACGGAGAAATCATCAACCTGGATGCCTCGGCCGTGGGCGAAGGGCGTCAGGGCATCGTGCGCCGCTTCCCGGTCGGCCCCGTGGCCGCCATTACGCCGTTTAACTTTCCGCTCAACCTGGTGGCGCACAAACTGGCCCCGGCGCTCGCCGCAGGGTGCCCGGTCGTCTTGAAACCCGCCTCCCAGACGCCTATCAGCAGCCTGAAGCTGGCGGAAATCATGCTCGATGCGGGGTGCCCGGAGGGAGCCTTGAGCGTGCTGCCGATGCACAGCAAAGATGCATCCCCGCTGGTCGAGGACGAACGGTTCAAACTGCTGACCTTCACGGGCAGTCCCGCGGTCGGGTGGGCGATGAAGAACCGCGCCGGGCGCAAACGGGTGATGCTCGAACTGGGGGGCAACGCCGGGGTGGTAGTCCACCAGGATGCCGACCTCTCCTTTGCCGCCTCCCGCATCACCACAGGGGGCTTTTCGCACGCCGGGCAGTCCTGCATCAGCGTGCAGCGCGTTTTTGTTCACCGCCCGGTCTCCGAGGCATTCATGGACCTGCTGGTTCCCTCGGTGCAGGCGCTCAAGATGGGCGACCCGCTGGACGAGGCGACCGACCTCTCCTCGCTCATCACCCCCGGCGAGGCCGAGCGTGTGGCGCAATGGCTGGAAGAAGCCCGCACCGCCGGCGCAGCGATAGCCACAGGTGGTGGCGTCCGCGGGGGCATGGTAGAGCCGACAATCCTGGTCGGAGCCAGACCAGACTTGCAGGTCAACTGCCAGGAGGTCTTTGCGCCGGTCGTGACGGTGCAGGTCTACGATACCTTCGAAGAGGCGCTGGCCATGGTCAATGACAGCGACTTCGGCCTCCAGGCCGGCGTGTTCACCCACGACCTGCGCCTGGTGTGGCAAGCCTACGAAACGCTGGAAGTGGGCGGCGTCATCGTCAACGACGTTCCGACGTGGCGGGTAGACCACATGCCCTACGGAGG
>DAOTUF010000445.1:0-3051 GCA_034437495.1 Chloroflexaceae bacterium
GTGGCGGTGCAGGCTGAAGTCGTCAGCACCCGAACCGCCATCACGACGACGGGCGAGGTGCTCAAGGAGACGATGGCTCCCGGCACGGCGGCCTATGGCACCGTGACCCTGCTGAACGAAAACTTTCAATCTCTGCAACTGCCCCAGGGAACCGAGTTTATCGGAACCAACGCACAAGGGCAGGAGGTACGGTTTACCAGCGATACGGACGTGGTGGTTCCTGGGGCCTCCACGTCCCGCCAGGGACGGCAGATTATCACCACCTTCGGGAGTGCCCAGGTCGGTATCACGGCGCGGGCCGCGGGGAGCGCCTCCAATATCGAAGCCAACACGATTACCCACCTCGTTCTAGCAGGGCAGAGCGAGCGCATACCGGTCAATGCGGGCTTTGTCGGGTTGGAGCACGGGCCGATGACGGGAGGGCAGGAACATGTGACGTACGTCGTCAAAGAGGAGGATGTCCAGCGCACGCTTCCCGAGGCGCTCACCGTCCTGTACAACCAGGCCAACCAGGAACTCATTGCCAGCGCCGAAGCCCACGGGTTGGTGCTCGACCCGCGGACCATCTTCCCCGCGGCGCAGCACCTCTCACGAAACGAGGGGTACGACCTTGCCATCCGTCCGTCCATCGGTCAGATCATCCAGACGAATGCCCCCACCTTTTCGGTCAGCGTATGGGGCAACTTCAGTGCGCTGGCCACCTCGGGAGCCAGTGGGGGGCTGGAAGCCCAGTTGCAGACGGTCGTGCCCAACCAGTTGATGCGGGAGGGCATCATCACGCCGGGGTTGCAACTGGCCTCCACTATTGATGACTGGCAGTGGGATGGGGCCAGGTTGACGGTTGATGGGGTGGTCGAACCGCTGCCCAACATTGAACTGGACACCCGAACGCAGGCGGCGATATTGAACGCCATCAAGGGGAAGTCCCACGCGGAAGCCCGCGCCGAACTGGAGCACTTTCAGCAACAGGGTATCATCAGCAGCTACACCCTGCCAGACACCGACCGTATCCCGTCCTGGGATTTCCAACTCACGCTGGAAGTAGTTCCAGCGGACTATGTGGGGAAAAACAGCTAACGAATGAACGAGTACGAGTATGAAGACGACGAAGACTTTTCGCCGCTCCCCTCCCCCCTCCCCCCTCAACCCGCGCCCCCGGGACGGCGGGTGCTGGCGCTGGACGTTGGCGAACGGCGTATCGGCGTTGCGATGAGCGACACGGAAGGCATTCTGGCGGCTCCCCTCACGACCCTCAAGGCATCCCCTCGTTCTCAGGCATTGGCGCAGATTGCGGCACTCGTTCGGCACCATACCGTAGACGATGTGGTCGTCGGCCTACCGCTCACGATGAGCGGGGAGATTGGCCCCCAGGCCCGGGTGGTCCAGTCTTTTGCTGGCGAACTTGAAACCGTTCTGGGGCAGCCGGTCTACCTGTTTGACGAACGGCTGACCAGCATAGCCGCCGAACAGATGATGCGCGACCTGGGGGTAAAACCGTCGCGGCGCAAAGACCGCATTGACGAGATTGCCGCCTCCATCATCCTCCAGGACTACCTGGACCACACCCGCAACCAGGAACGCTACCGCTGCCCCTGAGCAGAGCATAAGCGCTGCCGCTCGCTTCGACTGGCTCTCTCTCTCTATCCCCCGCCAAGCACCGAGGACCGTTGAAAGGCGGCAATCACATCGCTCACGGACACGATGAATATGAGGCCCATCAGCGTCAGGAAGCTGATGGCATTGACCACCGCCTCCTTCTCCGGGGGGATGCGCTTGCCCCCCCGCACCACCTCAATCAGGGCGAAGAGAATGTGCCCACCATCTAGCGCCGGAATGGGCAGCAGGTTGATAACAAAGAGCATAATGCTCAGAATGGCCATCCAGTTGAAGAACCCGGTCAATCCGCCCTGCTCAATCACTTCCCCGGTGGCGCGGGCAATCCCGATGGGGCCGACCAACCCCCCGTCAACCGGCTCCGAAACGTGCAGCAAGCCCCCGATGAGTTTGCCAAAGCCCGTGACCGTGCGGAATACGACGTCACCCGTATGGACAAAACTGGCTCCGATGGCTCCGACGACCCCCACCGGTTCGTACGTTTTCTCCGGGCCATATTGAAAGCCGAACCCCCCTTCCAGCACGCTCCCATCGGGTGTTTTCCACGGGCCGGGCATGACGGTCAGCGAACGCTTCTCCCCATCGCGGATGATGACGGCAGAAATCGTTTCGCCCTCATTCTGGTGGCCGATTTCGGTGATCGAACCCCTCTCCATCACCGACTGCTGGTCCAGGCTCACCAGGATGTCCCCGGTCCGAAACCCGGCCTGTTCAGCGGGGGTATCTTCAAACACCTTGCTGATATACTGCCCGCGCCCGGTCTGCTGCTCGATACCGACCACCGCGAATATCGCCGCAAAGATGAGGATGGCCAGCATCAGGTTCATCAGCGGACCGGCCAGCATCACCGGTATCTTGTGCCAGGGTTTGGCTTCGGCCAGGCTCCCCGCGCCATAGACCGACGAGTCCTCACCCGCGAAGCGCACAAACCCGCCAAGCGGGAGCCAGTTCAGCGTATACTTCACCCCTTTGTGTTCGAAGAGGGTGAGCGCCCGCGGAGGGTACCCGATGCCAAATTCTTCAACCCGGATTTTCATCCAGACTGCGACCACAAAGTGCCCCAGTTCGTGGACAAACACCAGGATAATCAGCATGCCAATGAAGGCCACAATGGTCGTCAGGTTTGTCATAAGGTCCATGATGCTCATGATGCTCACCGAATCTTGCGCGGTGGAAGCCACGCCGTTTTAACGGCAGTGGAGGAAACCGCGCTCCTCCTTTCTGCTGCGATAATCGTAGCCATCCGCCCGATGCAGGATGGTGCAGTGCCGATAGGAAATGCCGTCTCGCGTGCCGATCCGAAACGAGCCAGTGGTGCGCACGGCCACCCGCCCGACGTGCGGGCCCTGGTGCTTCCCCTTCGGCACTACGGCGCGTACCAGGTCGCCCGTCTGAAACCCACGCACCCGCTTCTGCCGCGTGCGGTGCCGAATGGGG
>DAOTUF010000446.1:0-9521 GCA_034437495.1 Chloroflexaceae bacterium
TGGGGGCGCGGAGGGAGGTCTGTTCGAGGTTTAGTTCTGCCTGTCTGAGCGCGGCTTCGGCCTGCTGCACTTGCGCCAGCGCACTGGCAACGTCCACCTCTCGCGGGGGGGTGGTCAGTTCTTCCAGCCTGGTCTGGGCAATCTCAATCCCCGCTGCCGCGGCGTCCAGGCTGCCGGCCCGCTGTTCCCCGAGGAGCTGCGACAGGCGAGCCTGTGCCTGGGCAACCCGCGACTGGGCCGCGGTAATCTCGTGGGATTCTATGCTGGTCAAGACCTGGTCCAGGTTGGCCTGGGCGTTGCGAACTTCGGCCTCGGCCGCCTGCACGCCAGTTACTTCCGCCTGCTGCGCCTGCTCGTAGGCGGTGCGGGCAAGCTCAAGCTCGTGTTCGGCGTTTTCTACGGCGCGAAGGCGGGCTTCCTCGCGGTCTTTGGCGTCCTGCGCAAGGTTGATGCTTGCCGACCCCCATTCCTCCTCTGTCCGGCGATTTTCCCAGTAGATATCACTGTAGCTGGCCTGCTGGTCGCGGAGGTGGTTGGCGGCCTGCTCCATCTGGAGGTGCGCCTGTGTCTTGGCTGCCGACAGGCTGTCGCGCTGCGACTGGAGGTTGACGCGGGCGCGGTCAAGCGATGCCTGGGCAAGCTGGATATCGGCCTCTTTGGGGCCGGCCTGGAGGCGGGCAAGTTCTTCTTGCGCGGCTTCCACCTCCGAGCGGGCCGCGGCGATGTCCTGGGCGGTGACTTCGCCTTCTCTCTGGCGATACTGCGCCCGCGCCTGTTCAAGCTGCGCCTGCGCCTGGGCCACCTCTTCCGGGGGGGCGTCTGCGAGCAGCAGTTCGTAGCTGGCGGTGGCCTGCGCCAGCGATGCCCGCGACTGCTCAACGTTGAGCCGCGCCTCGCGGGTATCCAGGCGAGCCATCGCCGTCCCCGACCGGACCGTGTTGCCAACATCCACCAGCACCGCTGTCACCCGCCCGGCCCCCTCAAAGTTCAGTTCTACGACCTGAGCCGGGAGCATGGACCCGCTGGCGTTGACGGTGGCGCTGATGGCGTCCCGAACGGGCCGGACGAGGGAGTAGGCCGTCTCTGGCGTCTCCCCCGGCTCCGGCTCCTGCCCCCAGACCACGAAGGCTCCATACGCCAGCACTGCCAGCAGTATCAATCCGAGTGCGGTCAACATGAAACGTCGCATGACAACAAGCGCTCCTGTATTCGCTCTTCTTCCATTTCCACCTGCGCGTACGAGTACGAGTAAAGGTCCGAGCTACCAGGTATAGTATCACATCCGGCCCGGGCCATGCATGCTACAATGTATTCGAGAATGCCAGAACAGCACGACCGTAGGTGAGCACGTGAGCCTGCGAGCCGGTGAACCGGGCAGAGAGCGCAAGCAAGCGTGCATACCACCCTATCTGAGAACAGGTATTTTATGGAAAATCAATCGAAATCGAAACAGAAAGCCACCAACTGGATTGGCCTGGTCCTCTTTCTGTTGGTGATAGCCGGTCCCCACATCATCCCCCCTATCTCGCGGTTCGTCTCGCAGCTAACCGGGGGAACTATCAATGTGGGGTCGAATATCCTGCCGCTCATCATCATCGGGTTGGTCCTGCTGACGGTGATCGGGTCTATCGGACGAGCCGTCACGAAGATGGTGGGGGGGAACGGCCCCTCTGCCCCGACGATGCCTACCCCGAGCAGCCTTTCTTCGGCGCGGTCGCTTTCCAGCTACACATCAACCCGCGCTTCAACGATAGCGAAGGCCACGGCTCCCTGGTCGCCCACCAGTTCGGCCAGCGTACCGGGAGCGCCCGACCCCTCCTCGCTGAGGAGCAGCAGCTTTTCCTCGCTCATGGCCGCTCAGCATCCCGGCTCTGCGGGGGCATCTCGCCCGAGCTGGTTTGACCGATGGGACGATGCCGACGATGACGATGATGACGAGCCATCGCTGTTTGGAGCGGATGGGGCGCTCTTCCCGCGGAGCAGCAGCACATCCTATGCTTCTGGCTCGCCCTTCTCGGCTTCGTCCTTCTCGGCTTCGTCCTTCTCGGCTTCGTCCTTCCCCGGCTCGTCGCACCTGCCCGGAGCGCCACGCTTTGAGCCACTCGTGAGCGGCAAAGTTCTGGGGTGGAGCCTGCTCGGGGCCATGCTGCTTGGCGGCGGGATAGCGCTGGTAAGCTGGATTGGTCGCCTGCCGCTATGAATATCTACAACGAGTTTGCCCGCTACTATGACTTTGACTTCGGCACCTTCGCGGCAGACATCCCGCTCTACCGGGAGATGGCCAGACGCACCGGCGGCCCCCTCCTGGAGGTGATGTGTGGCACCGGGCGCATCCTCGTGCCCCTGGCCGAGGCGGGGTATCCAGTCACGGGGGTGGACCGTTCGCAACCGATGCTGGAGGTGGCCCGCAGCAAGGTTGCCGAAGCCGGGGTGTCGCACCTGGTGACGCTCGTCCATGATGATATTCGCACGGCAGACCTCCCATCGCAGCAATTTGAACTGGCGTTTGTGGCCATCAACTCGTTTATGCACCTGGAACAGGTCAAAGACCAGTTGACCGCGCTGGCCGCCATCCGGCGGGCGCTCACCCCGGATGGCCTGCTGATGATTGACCTGTTCAATCCCGACCCGCCCCACCTGGCCCGCGAGGACAACCGCCTCATCCTGGAGAAGTACTACCAGGTTGATGAACTGCGGATGTTCAAGTTCGTTGCCAGCGAGAGCGATATGGCAACTCAGACCAGCACAATGACCTATCTCTTCGATGAACTCGCCCCCGACGGGCAGGTGATGCGGCGGGTGCTGCGGTTTACTATGCGGTGGTTCTACCGCTACGAACTGGAACACCTGCTCGCACGGGCGGGCTTCGTGGTGCGGTCGCTCTATGGCTCCTACGACCTGGATGAGTATACCAGCGCGAGCGAACGACTGATTGTGGTGGCGGGTCTGAGCAGGCGGGGAGCAGAAGCAGGCTAAACCGCGGTCGCTGAGGACTGCGGAGAGGAAACAGAGAGGAAGCAGAAAGCGGAAAGGAGTCAGTGCCGATGCTGGTTATCGTCACCCCCAACCCGGCCCTGGACCGGACGATGGTTGTGCCAAACCTGCGACTGGGACACCGCCACCGGGCCGAACAGGTCATCGTGGCGGCAGGTGGGAAGGGACTGAACGTGGCGCGGGCCGCCCGCACGCTCGGGCAACCGCTCCGCGTGTGTGCGCCCCTGGGCGGCATCACCGGGCAGTTTGTGGCGCACCTGGCGGGCAAGGAGGGGTTGGACGGGTTCTGGAGTTGGCACAGTGCGGGAGAGACGAGAACCTGCGTGCTGGTGGTTGACCCCCATGCGGAAGATGCTACCCCCCTGGATGAGCACGGCCCGCCGCTCTCTGCGGAGGACTGGCTTGCCTTCGTTGATGCTGCCCTGGATGCGGCTTCGGTAGCTTCGATGGCGGCCATCTGTGGGAGCTTGCCGCCCGGGGTCCCTCCCTCTGCCGCCGGGGAACTGGTCCGGGCGCTAGGCCGGGTGGGGTGTCAGGTGGTGGTGGATACGAGCGGCCCCCCGCTGGCCGCGGCAATCGAAGCGCAGCCCTATGGGTTGAAGGTCAACGGCGCAGAGTTGAGCGCGGCCCTGTCTCTGCCCATTGAGCGTCCGGAGCAGGCTGCCGCAGCCCTGGCAGAAGTGCGGGCGCGGGGGGTGGCGCTGGCGGTGGTGTCTCTGGGCGAGCAAGGGGCGCTGGCCGCGCACGAGACGGGCACCTGCTACGTCACCCCCCCTCCCCTGGAGGTTGTCAGCACGGTGGGAAGCGGCGACTCGCTGCTGGCCGGGCTGCTGGCCGGGCTGCTGCGGGGGTACACGCTGGATGAAGCCTTGCGCCTGGGGGTGGCATGCGGGGCCGCCGACGCCCTGACCATCGGGGGGGGATTGATTGACCATCCGGACCTCCCGCGGCTGCTGGCAGAAACCACCGGGGAATGGCTCTGAGTCAGGAGGAACGGCGGCCTAGCTCCCCCTGCTGCCAGCGGATGTTGCCGCGCAGGAGCAGGTTGGAAGAGCGAAGCTTGTAGGCCACGTCGCACGCCAGATTGCGCATCACAATATATCCAATGCGCGGGTTGGCATCGCACAGGCGCTCAAAATCAATCGCCTTGATGACCAGCAGGATGCATGGTTCGAGACTGACCACCGTGGCCGAGCGGGTCACGCCATCCAGCAGGACCATCTCGCCAAAGCTCTGACCAGCGTAGAGCATATTGATTGTTCCCGGGGTGAGGGTCCCATTGGCGTTTCGGGTGTTGAGAGATACGCGCACGCTCCCCTTTTGAATGATGAACAGATCCTCCCCATCGTCGCCTTCCTGGAAGATGAGTTGATTTCCAGTGATATGCCAGATTTTGCACAGGCTGGCAATCTGCACCAGTTCGTGGTCATTCAGTCGGTGAAAGATGTGGACCCGCCGCAAGCTCGCCATCGTTTCGCTCATGAGTTGCTCCGTTTGATACCAGGGATGCGTGATGGGACCCGAGGGGGGAGCGACCAGGGCATCGGTTTGACCACCCCGCTCCCCGGGAACATCATTCACCCGGACGCTGGTATGAGATTCTTTCTCGGTACTACGTATGATAGCACAACTTGCCGCCGGATGATACACGCGCTGCCGCCTGCTGGTAAAATCCCGTCCGGGTTTATAATGGGATGATAGACCGTTGCTGAGCGAGACCCGAGGGTTCACGACACGAAAGGAAAAAGAGCTACGGAAAGGAACTGACCATGCGTTTCATGCGTTCGACAGGCTCGATATATCTCGTGCGAACATGGGGGATGGTGCTGTGCATAGTGGGGGTGGTGCTGTGCATGGGGTATGTGGCCTGGGGAGGGCTGCCTCCTGCGCCTCCCGCCGCTGCCGCGCCGCTGCTGCGGCCACCGGCCCAGGAACCACCCCCCGAGCCATCGCCACCCCCTCCCCCGACCGCCGTTCCAGCCACCCCCACCCCCGCGCAGCGGATAGTGCGCCCGGGGGAGCCAGCGCCCATTGTGGGAGGCGACCTGGTGATGCGGACCTATAGCATGGATTTTTACCGCGTTGCGGGGAGCCTGAATGCTGAGGGTGTCCGCGCCATTGCCATCCCTGCCGAATATGCGCTCATCCGAAACAGCGCCTATATGAACGGGTCTCAGCTTGACGGGCGGGTAGTGGTTCGGTTTGAGCCGGAGCAGCAGGGAGCCTGTGCCATCCGCGGAATGACACTCTCGCAGCACCGCATCATTCGCATGTACTACGGGCCTGATGCCAGCCTGCAAGGGGTGCTGGCCATTCTTTCCCATGAGCTGTTTCACCAGCTTCAGCACGACTACTACGGCGAGGAAGCCCACCGCCGCGCAGATATCATCCTGCTGGAGGGGATGGCTGCCTGGGGGTCTGACCGCTACTTCCGCGCTGCCGGGATGCGCTCCTTCCGCGGGCGCGTTCGGGATGCCCTGCGCAGTGAAACGCTGCTCTCGCTGACGACGAGCCTGGAGGACGACTGCCGTACCACGACGCGCAATGTGCTCTACGACGAGTGGGCGTCGTTTGTCGAATACCTCATCCTGACCTATGGGCGCGAATCGTTTGACCACCTCTATGTCAGTTCGACCGGGCGAGCACCTGGCTCCTCCGACTACCAGGGGGTCTATGGCAAAACGCTGGCGCAGCTTGAAACGGAATGGATGGCGTGGCTGGACTATACCACGCCGTAGGGCGAACCGGAGGGGAAAGGGGAAGGCGGGGAAGGTCGAGGACGAAGTTCAGGGGTGGGCTTCGTCCTCCCCTCCCTTCCCTATGGCCTCAAAAACGCCGAGCAGCACGCCGAGCGTCACCAGGTAGTAGCGGTCGGTGTCAATCGAGAGGGTGTCGTCCTCCAGTTTCAAGAACTGCCAGCTTTCGCCGGTGGTCACGCAGCCGAAGATGGTCCGAATATCGGTCCCTTCCCGTTCGTTGAACAACCGCGCTCCAAGCATCTGGGCACCACACTGCCCCAACCCCCCCTCGATGTCGTTCTTTTTGGCCTCCACCAGTATCACAAGCGGTGATTGCAGGATGGGCAGGGTGGGACTGCTGGACAGGATAAAATCACATTTGCCGGTCAACCCCTGGTCGGGGGCTACATCCAGGCGCTGCCCCGAGTAGAGCGAACGGGTATAGGTGCTGCGCTCGATGCTGGCAAGCAGCACGGGCACGACAATTAACTCGGAACGGGCCTTTTCGCTGCCCAGGGCAAACGGGCGGCCCCGTTCCAGCGCGTCGGTGAGCCAGGATGGAACCTCCACCGCTTCCACCTGGGGAAACAGTGCCACCTGTCTGAGCTTCAGATGGAAGGCTTTGCTGACCCGATCCAGGGTAAAATCACTATAGGTCATAGGGGACTCCTTTCATCCTCCCCGGGTTTCACTCCTCGTCCCCGGTGTGCCAGACGTACAGGGGACTCACGCCGACCCCCGGCACCTTGGTGCTCAGGTTGGTGCGTATCAGTTCCTTCTCGGCCCCGTCACGGCTATAGGCGGCAAACGCCGAACGCGGAACATCCAGGTAGGCTATCGTATTCCCATCTGTTGCCCAGAGCACGTCCACAAACGCTGTGGCCGTGCGGAAGCGGTAGGCTTCGACCGGGCCATCGTACGCCGCCGAAACATCTACGGGGGTGTCGTCGAGGCTCTGGCTCGTCTGCTCCACAAGCTGCTGGTAGGCGGTGTACACCGGGCGCGGGGAGAGGTCGCCATTCAGCAACCCCGACGAGAACCAGCCAGAGCGGTGCAGCGTGTACCAGCAGTAGACCTCCACCCCTGCCGAAAGTGCCCGCGCCGCCTGCCGCACAACATGGTCGGCCTGGGCTTGCAAAAAATCGGGGGGCAGACTATCGTCGGTGGGGGGGGTGGCCGGGTCCGACCAGAGTATCATGGCCGCCTCCGTCAGATAGAGGGGTTTGGCTTCAAGCCCTCTGGCCGCAAGCACCTGGCGGATGTAGGCAATCTTGCCCAACGTGACCCCGGACCAGGGGGCTGCCCACGTATCGTTGTGGGCATCGGTATCGACCTGGCTCCCCTGTTCCCAACTGTACCACGGGTAGGCATGGAAGGCGATGGCATCAAACGACGCCCCGGTCGGGTCGGCAACCAGAATCCCTTCAAGAAACCGCTCCGGCAGCCCCTCCGCATCCGGGTCTTCGGTGGTGGGGTGGTCCAGCAGCAACCCCCCGACGATAATCTGCGCCTCCGGGTCGGCCCGCCGGATTTCGGGGGCCACGGCGTTGAGCATCCTGCCGTAGTGCTCGCCCCCATAGTAGGGGGCTATCTCGTTCGGGTTGTCCTTGGTGCGTATGCGCCCCCAACACCCGAAGTGCTCCTGCTGCCCATACCCTTCGGCGTCGGGGGGAGGAGCCGTCAGCACGGGGTCAACATCGGGTTCGTTCCCCAGTTCCCAATGGTGGACGTGGTAGGGAGGCTGGCTGTAGCGGGCCGCCAGTTCGCGCAGAAACGTGGCAAACGCCCCGAAGTGCGCTTCGGCGACCGGGCCGCAGGGGGCATAGGCAGGCTGCCCCGTGACCGGGTGGGAGTAGGGTTCCATCGCCCAGTCGGGGTTCTGGAAGACGATGGCAATGGGGATGAGGCCGAGTTCACGGGCCGCCAGCACCTCTTGCTCAAACGTCTTCAGGGCATCCCAGTTCCACTGTTCGACGGGCACCCCCGCCTGCGGCTGAACGTCGCGCCAGTTGACCGATTTGAGCCGAATCCACGACGCCCCCAACGCCTGAGCGCGTTCTTGCAGGGCCGGCGCGGTGATCCTTCCGGGGTTGGTTTCGATGCCGAAGGGGGAAGAAGGCCGGGGGGGGCCGGGTAGCTCGGTCTTCAGGATGAGCGGGAGGAAGACGGTAGAGGCCCGGACCGTCACCCCACCGACGAGCACCAGGAGACAGACCAGGCCAATCAACCGTATTACCACAAGAGAACGATGGGTCATCACACTCCATACGCTTTTGTTAGCGGTACAATGCCTGAATGATCAGGGGGGAGATCATCCCCTCAATCAGCGAACTGAGCAGAATGAGCGGCAGCAGTATCAGCAACCAGAACTTGAGAAAGTTTGCCATTGCCCACAGGATATGCTGCCCGACGCTGAAGCCACCAGGAGGGGAGAGCAGCGACACCCCGATACGGAGGCCCAGGGCCGCGCTCACCACGAAGGTCGGCAGTTCGATGATGCCGTGGGGGAGCACGTAGGCCAGCATAAATTGGAGCGGGCTATCATTCCCCAGGGAGGTCCAGCTTCCGCCGGCGTCTGCGAGCCTGCCCGACACAAAGCCAATCTGCATAAACGCGACCGCGGGCACCATAAAGGCGAACACCCCGAAGGCAACCACTGAGAGGATGTTCGAGAGCAGCGAGACGCGCAGGTTGTTGGCGAAGATGAAGAGCGACAGGCCAGGCGATGGCTGCGGAACATGTTGGCCCACCTGCCCGACCATGCCATCCAGGACCCGCTGCACGCCACCAATGAAGCGGAAATCGCTGGAGACATACTGGCCTATCAGCCACCCGCTCACCGCGGCGATGAGCGCCACGAGCAGCGGTATCCGCAGGTCGCGCAGCAGGGCCGGGAGTTCCTGGCGGTAGAAGCGGCGCGGCGAGAACGGTGCTCCGCGGTAGTGCGCGGGAGGGACGCCGGCTGGTTGATATTCGCGGAAGAAGGCCCCTATCGTCGCGGCAATGACGCGGAAATTGAACTCCTCGTGCTCGCGGGACAGAATCTCCTCGCGGTTGAAGGCGGCCATCCCCGTCCGCACCAGCGCCACCGATGCAATCATCAGGATGTAGGTCACAGTCCACATGGCGTCCCACCGTCGGGCGATGATAAGGAATGCCTGGAACTGGACGATGGCCGCCATCGGGATGAGCACGAAGCTCGCCAGCAGGTTGGCGGCGCGGATGCTCCCGGTGTGGCTGGAGATAATCACGGCTCCCGCGACCATCACCACGGTCATGATGGCAATCATCAGCAAGAGCTGAAGCAGCCGTTCGGTGGTCATCGAGGCGTAGTAGAGGTCGGGATGGACCAGCGCCATCGCCAGCGAGAAGACCAGCATGGCCCCGAAGCTGGTCAGGATGGGCGACACGAGCGACGATACCAGTTTGCCCAGGTAGAGCAGGTTGTCGGTGATGGGCAGCGACAAGAGGGCTTCCAGGCTGTTGCGCTCGCGCTCGCCCACGAACGAGTCGAGCGCGACAATCAGGGAGAAGCTCGCCGGGATAAAGCCCACCAGCAGCACCATGAAGGGCACCAGCAGGGCAATCAGTCCGAAATTCCCCACAAAGTCTACCGCAAAGTCCATGATGCTGACCAGGACCAGGGGTATCACAAACGTCAGCACAAAGAAGGGCACCAGCACCCGCCAGTCGGTCACAGATTCTCGAAGCTCGCGGCGGGCAATCGTCAGCAAGGCGTTTCGCTTGCCCGGTCGGGGTGGCGCTTCGCGGGGGGGGGGGGGGGCAGGG
>DAOTUF010000447.1:0-13947 GCA_034437495.1 Chloroflexaceae bacterium
CGCCCGCGATGGGGTCGAGATTTTTCGCTTTGGGGACGGGCAGGAGCCGCAACAGGGTGGTGAGCCAGACAAAACAGACGACACAAACAGCAAGAAAGGAACAGATTCTTGATAAGCAATGACAGCAACCAGGCTCCGACCAGACCATCAAGACCATCGAGACCATCGAGACCATCGAGACCATCAAGACCATCGGTATCGGTGGTGATATGCACCTATACCGAGCAGCGATGGGAACGGTTGGTCTGCGCGGTCGAGTCGGTGCAGCAGCAAAGCGTACCGCCAGATGAGATTATCGTGGTAGTCGACCATAACCCCGCCCTCTCCGACGCGGTTCGTTCCCGCTTCCCCGACCTCATCGTTGGGGAAAACCGCGAAAAGGCGGGGCTTTCGGAGGCTCGCAACTGCGGGGTCGCGCTCGCTCGGGGTTCAATCATCGCGTTTATTGACGACGATGCGGTTGCGGCTCCCGACTGGCTGGAGCATCTGTTGATCGCCTACCAGGATGAGCAGGTGATGGGCGTCGGCGGGACGATCCACTCGGTCTGGGTGAGTGGGCGGCCAGCCTGGTTTCCCAGAGAATTTGACTGGGTTCTGGGCTGTACTTACCTGGGCAGTCCCGAAGAACCGGCCCCCGTCCAACGGCTCATCGGGTGCAATATGTCATTCCGCCGCGACGTCTTTACCAGCATCGGGCCGTTTCGGAGCGAAATCGGGCGGGTCGGCAATCGTCCGTTTGCTGGTGAAGAAACCGAGTTTTCCATCCGGGCCTGCCAGCACGCCCCCGAGCACCTCATCCTCTTCATTCCCCAGGCCCGCGTCAACCACTACGTGCCCGACAGCCGCGCCCGCTGGAGCTACTTTCTCTCTCGCTGCTATGCGGAAGGTCTCTCCAAAGGGCTGCTCTCGCGGTTTGTGGGCTACGGCGATGGCCTGAAGATGGAGTGGTCATACGTGCTCAAAACGCTCCCACGCGGGGTGCTGCGCGGCCTCCGCGACACCGTCCGTCAGGGCAACCTCGATGGGGTCTCCCGTGGTCTGGCCATCGTCGTCGGGTTGTTCGCAACGGTCGCGGGCTTCGTCCGCTGTACCGCCTCCATCCACCTGGCCAACCGGTTCCGCTTTCGCGCCCATGCCCCTTCCCGTT
The DNA here is from genome assembly GCA_034437495.1 of Chloroflexaceae bacterium. GTDB lineage: Bacteria > Chloroflexota > Chloroflexia > Chloroflexales > Chloroflexaceae > JAAUSY01. The sequence goes on from DAOTUF010000447.1 coordinate 1,148, forward strand.
CCCATTCGCATTCCAGAGCGCAGCGAAAACCCGCGCCATCTTCGCCCGGGCCAGCCGAGCCGTCGCCCAACACCGAGGAGTCGGCCACCGGATGACGCTTCCGGGCCGGGGCACAACCCTATGAACCTTGTCTTTCTCTGCACGTCCAGCCTCGATGACCCGCTCCCGCGGGGGCGCTGTCTGCCGATTGCGCGGGAACTGGCGGCGATGGGCCACCGCGTGTCGGTCCTGCTGCTCCACCACAGCTACGCCCACCTCCCCCCCTCCCACCGCTGGCAGACCATCGGGGGGGTGACGGTCGGGTATGTCGGTCAGATGCACGTTCAGGGCGTCCCCGGGCAGCGGCGCTACTTCTCTCCGCTGCCCCTGCTGCGGGTCTCGGTGCAGAGTGCGCTGGCGCTCGCAGGCCACGCCTGGCGGCTCCGACCGGATGCAATCCACGTCGAAAAGCCACAGCCGGTCAACGGGTTGGCGGGGGTGCTGGCCAGCCGGGGCAAGACGGCACTGTATGTTGATTACGACGATTACGAGGCGGCTATCAATCGGTTTGACGGAGCGTGGCAGCGGTGGGTGGTGCAGGGGTGGGAAGACCACCTGCCCCCCCGCGCCCGGGCGGTCAGCACCAACACCCGCTTCATCTACGACCGCTGCCGCCACCACCTGGGCATCCCCCCCGAACGCCTGGTCTATATGCCCAACGGGTTGACCGCGGGGCAGTGCCAGCGCCCTCCGACGGCCCGGGTGCGGGCACTTCGGGCAACTCTCGGCCTCGCCAACCACCCCACCGTCATCTACCTGGGGCACATGAGCACCCTGGCGCACGGGGTTGACCTGCTGCTGGAAGCGTTTGCGCTGCTGCTCCGCTCCCTGCCCGCGGCCCGGCTCCTGATGGTCGGGGACGGGGACGAGCGCCCCATGTTGCAGGCCCACGCCGCTCGCCTCGGCATAGGCTCCGCCGTGCTCTGGACTGGGCGGGTCCCACCGTCGGCCACGCGGGGCTACCTGTCCCTGGCCGATTGCTCGGTGGACCCGGTCTCCGACACGCCGGTGATGCGTTCCCGCTCGCCGCTCAAAATCTTCGAGAGTCTCGGGGTGGGCGTACCAGTCGTGACGGGCGATGTGGGGGACCGGCGCGAAATACTGGCCGACGGAGCCGCGGGTCTCCTGGTGCAGCCGGGCTGTGCCCGCTCCCTGGCAGATGGTCTGCTGCACCTCCTCTCTGACCCCGCGCTGCAACGGGATATCTCCCGTCGTTCGCAGGAACAGGCCGCCGCCTATCGGTGGGAGCGCCTCGCCCAACGCTGGATCACGCTGTATGAAGACCAGGGTTCAGGATGAGGAGCCGGAACCGTCCCCACCCGGCTGGTCGCTCCCCTATGCGCCTTCCTGTGCGCTCTCCCGGGGTCGTTACCCTGCTCATGCTGATTGGCGGGGTGCTCCGCCTCTTCATCTATGCGTCGAACCGCTCGCTCTGGTCCGACGAGTTCTTCCTGACCCTGAACATCACCACCCGGTCATTCCCGGAGTTGTTTGCACCTCTCGCCTACGACCAGGGCGCTCCCCTCGGGTTTCTCCTCCTGCAAAAGCTGGCAACCTCCATCTTCGGCCCCCACCCCTCCGCGCTCCGGCTCGTGCCCCTGCTTTGCAGCCTGGCTTCCCTGCCGCTTTTCGCCACCGTCGCCAGACGCTCCCTGCGCCCGGGCGCAGTGCCGGTGGCGGTCGGTCTGGTGGCGGTGGCCTACCCCCTGGTCTACTATGCCGCCGAAATCAAGCAGTATTCCAGCGATGTCGCGTTGACGCTCCTGCTGCACCTCTTCGCCATTGACGCCCTGAAGCGAGATACCCCCCGCTCCCTCTCATTGTCATGGCGCTGGACGGGGCTGTTTGCGCTCACCGGCGCGGTCGTCCTCTGGTTCTCCCATCCCGTGCTCTTCACCCTGGCCGGCATCGGGCTAACCCTGGGGATGGACGCCCTCCTCAAGCGAGACTGGCGCAGTCTGGGGCTTCTGGGTGGAGCCGCGGGGGTCTGTCTGCTCAGTTTTATCGCCTGCTACCTGCTCTCGCTGCGGCACCTGGGCAGCAACGCAACCCTGCTTGATTTCTGGCGGGAAGGTTTTCTGCCGCTGCACCCCCTCGCCGCCGGGCGCTGGCTCGTCCGAACCGGGTTGCACACCATCGTCTACCCCGTCGGAATACCCATCGTTTCGGTTGGAATGGTGGCAGCGCTCATCGGGGGGCTTTCCCTTGCCCTTCGCGGAAAGGTGTTCTTCTTTCTCGCCGCTCCCGCTGCCCTGACTCTGCTGGCATCTGCGCTGCGGGCCTATCCCTTTGCCGAGCGGCTCATCCTCTTTCTGGTCCCCTCGGTCATCCTCTGCGTGGCCGAGGGGTTGGACCGCATCCGCGAACAGACCCGGGAGTCCCCCCCCTTGCTGCGTCCCTTCCCGCTCGTGATGGTGTTCGGCTTCACAGCACTCCCGGTGGGGCAGGTCCTCACCGGGGCGACCCTGTTTTCCGATTGCATGAAGGCGGCGTCGCTGCCCTTGACAAATCTCCTTTCCATGGTCATAATGCTGTGTGGCGTCGTACCAACCCGGTCCTCCGCCTGGCATGCGCTCGTGCGCACGGGAACCACCGCCGGACTCATCGGCGTGGTGCTGACCAGTGCGGTCGAGGGGACGCGCTTTTCGCAGGCCATGGTCCGGGAGTACCCCATGCCCGACTGGAGACACGTTGCCGCGCTGGTGGAGCACCACCGTCGGCCAGGCGAGGCTGTGGTCGTGTGGGGGTGGGATGCCCTGCCCGTCTCATGCTATCTACGCAAAGAAGGTTTTGAAGAAAACGCCGAAGAACCGAAAGACCAGGTGCCTATCCTGACAAGCTATGATTTCGAAACGCAGATCCAGACTGGCCAGACCGCACCAGGCTACGTGGTCATTCTCTCCGAATTCTCCTCCCCGCCTCCCTCCCTGGAGCAGCAGGGGGTCATCCTGGGAACCTCTGCCCGCAGCGTTCGGATTATCCGCTATATTCCCGACCGGAGCCGCCCATGAGCGAACACCCTGAGCAGGGGAGAACCGTCATTCTCGGAGCGGGAGTCGCCGGACTGAGCGGGGCATCCTTCCTTCGGCAGCAGGGAACGCCATACCTGGTGCTTGAACAGAGCGCCGAGTGTGGCGGGCTTGCGCGGAGCTTTCGGTGGCACGGCTTCTGGTGCGATTTCTCGGCGCACCGCTTCTTCACCCGCGACCCGGAGGTCCTATCGGTGGTCCAGTCGCTCGTCCCCCTGCACCACCACCAGCGGCGCAGCCAGATCTTCTTCCGCGGTTCGTGGATGCACGATCCCATTGACATCGTGCAGTTGATGCGCCGTCTCCCCTCGCGTGAGCGGCTGCGCCTCGTGCAGAGCTACCTTGCACGAGACCCGCACCTCCCCGAGACGTCGTTCGAAGCCTTCGTCATCCGACGCTACGGGCCCTACCTCTACGATTCGTTCTTCCGCCCCTACACGGAGCGGCTTTTCGGGCTGCGCGGCGACCAGATTGACGTGGAGTGGGCGCGGCGAAAGGTGCGCCTGGCTTCGCCCTGGGACCGCCTGATGGCTTCCACCAAGAAGAAGTTTTCGACCTTCTACTACCCCGTCCACGGGGGGTATGGAGCCATCGCCCACCGCTTCTTTCAGGATGTCCAGGCGCAGGTGCTCACGAACGCCCGGGTGACGGGCTTCGAGCGGGACGGTGGCGGTCGCATCACCGCCGTGCTCTACGACCACCAGGGAAGCCACCAGCGAGTTGCTGCTGACCGGGTTATCTCCACCCTGCCCGCCACCGTGACCGCGCGGTTTCTGGGGGTCCCCCTTCCCCTGGAATACCAGAAGGTCCAGGCCGTCTATCTTCTGCTGAAAAAGCCCTGGATGACCCCCAACCACTGGCTGTACTTCATGGACCCCGCCTCGGTCATCAACCGGCTGGTCGAGTTCAAGCACATGAGCGCCAACGATACCGACCCGGAAACCACCGTGGTGTGTGCTGAAGTGACCTGTTCCCCCCCCGACCCGGCGCGGGCCGTTGTGGAAAATCTCGTGCGGAGCACCGTTATTACCCCCGACGAGGTGCTTGATACCCTCGTGCTGCGGGAACCCTTTTCCTACCCCCGCTACCAGACCGGCTATGGGGATATCTTGCGGACGTTTATGCAGCACCCCGACCAACCCGAGAACCTGTCCTATGCTGGTCGGGCCGCTCAGTTTGACCACCTGGAGGTAGATGATTTGATAGGAACGATGCATACGCTCGTCCGTCACCTCACGACCGGCGCTCCCGCGCCCGCCGTGCTGGAGCGAGCAGAACCGGCCCCGCCAGCGGGGGAGGTCTGGATTGTCGTGCTGGCCTGGAACAACTACCAGGACACCGCGGAATGTCTCGAATCGCTGCGCCATCTGGCCTACCCCACCTACCGCGTGGTGCTGGTGGACAACGGCTCGGAGGATGGCACCCCGGACCGCGTCCGTGAAGCCTTCCCCGAGGTGACAGTGCTGGAGAACGGGGTCAATCTCGGGGTGCCTGCTGGCTACAACGTCGGGTTTCGCTATGCACTGGAGCAGGGTGCGGCATATGTGCTGATGCTGAACAACGATACCGTGGTTGACCCGGCGCTGCTCGCCCACCTCGTCGTCGCGGCCCGCGAACCGGGGGCTGGTATCCTGGCTCCCATCTTCTACTACTACGACGAACCAGACCAGGTCTGGGCGTCGGGAGCGCGGTACCGGCGGCTCCCCCCGGCCATTGTGTTCGAGCAGCGGGTCTTCCCGCACCCCGAAGCGGGGGGATACCACGAGCTTCAGTATGCCATTAGCTGCGGCCTGCTCATCACGCGGGAAGCGTTTGAGCGGGCGGGGTTTTTCGATGAAAACTACCGCTTCCTCTGGGATGATTACGATTTTTCCGAGCGCGTCCGACGCCACGGGCTGAAGATTTTGCAGGTGCCGGAGGCCAAGCTCTGGCACAAGATTTCGCGGACGACGCGCGTCGGGTCGCGGCTCTACTGGCAGGTGCATGGCGAAAGCGGGGCGATCTTCTATCGCCGCCATGGTCGCCTGGGGGCGCTCTCTCTGGCCGTCCACCTGGGCTACTTCGCGCTGCGAGAAACCTTCTGGAACCGCCATAGCTGGCGTTTCCTGATGCCCTATGTGCAGGGGCTAACCCACGGAGCTACCCGCCCGCTCAAGGCCGTGCCCCGCATCAAAGACGAGCTTTCGTACCCAGGATAACGAACGGCGTGAACTGAGCGTGAGGGATTGACTACGTGGCAGAAAAGACCGAACAACATGCTTCCCCCCCCACCAGCGCTTCCCCCATCTGCGAGGGGTGCGGAAACACCGGGGCCGTCCCGGTGTTTCGGGGGCGCGACTATCTGAAAGGGCGGCCAGGCGAGTTTATGGTCGTCCGCTGCGAAAGCTGCGGTCTGCGCTTCCAGTGGCCGCGGCTCCCCTGGGAGCGCCTCCAGACCTACTACGAGGGCGAATATCATGCTCCCCTCCTGCGCGATACCCCCTCCCCGCTCCGGCGGATGGTCCAGCGGGTCGGGGTCTTGAAGCAGCGCTGGTATGTCGAGCGGTTTTGCCGGGGGGGGCACCTGCTCGATGTCGGGTGCGGCTCCGGGCTGTTTCTTGAGGAGATGCAGCACAACGGTCGCTGGCACCTGACGGGGGTGGAGCCAGACGCCGACGTAGCCGCTACCACCCGGGAACAGCTTGGTATCCCGGTGGTTCCCCACCTCTTCGAGCAGGCCAACCTTCCCGCGGCCAGCCAGGATGTCATCACCCTCTGGCACGTGCTCGAACATGTCTATGCACCCCGCTATGTCCTGCACAAGGCGTGGCACCTGCTCAAGCCCGGCGGCTACCTGGTCTTTGCCGTGCCCAACTATGAAAGCCTGAGCCGCCTGCTCTTCGGGCAGCACTGGGTCGGGTGGGACCTCCCCCGTCACCTCTTCGTCTTCCCTCGCCCGGTCCTGCGCCGTATGCTGCACGAAGCCCGCTTTCATCTCGTTGACCAGCGGTGCTTCCTGATTTCCTACCATTCACTCGGGCACACGCTCGATTTCTGGACCCAGGACTGGCCCCCCTCGCTGCACGGGCTTGCTCGCGGGTTGCGCCGGGCCTATGATACCCCGCTGGCCCGGGTCGGTCTCTTTCCGCTTCAGGTTCTCGTTGAACGCCTGGGCATCGCCACGGTGATGACCTGGGTCGTCCAGAAAGGAATGGCTAATGAAGCGCCTCCAACAGGCGACACAAGCGATAGCTGACCGGTTTCTGTCCCTCCGCCAGACCGTCGCAGCCACGCGCCTGCGCGAACACCCGGTGCTCCGCACGCTGGTGACTTACCGGTGGGCAGCGGGCATCTTGCTCAATCTCCTGCTGATCTTCCTGTTCGCCGGGGTCATCTACCAGAATCGGGAACTGCTTCCGCAGGCCTCTTCCCTGCTCACCCCCCCCATCATCGGGGCCTGCCTGGGACTCTATGCCCTCTCGCTGCTCGTCCAGTTTCTCATCTGGGTGGACCTGATGGGATACCAGGGGCATGAGTACCCGCGGGCGCTGGAAGAATATATCTGCACAACCTTCCTGGGATGGATCCCCGGCGGGGTCTGGAAGTATGTCGGACGAATGACCATCTACCGCGCCCCGCGGCTCTCCTCCCGGGCCATTCTGATGAACAACCTGGTGGAAATCTGCTTGCTCCTGCTCGCCAACGGGAGCATCTTGCTCGCCGTCAGCCCCCTCCCGTGGCCCTATCGCCTGGCAGGAGGCGGTATCTTGCTGCTGGTGCTGGTGCTCTTGAGTCGGGCCATTGCCCCCTCGCTCCCCTCCTTTGCATCCCCTTCATCTCCTGCATCTGCCGCACCCCCACGCGCCGGGCGATGGACGGTCTGGACGGTCTGGATGGTCTGGACGGGGGGGTATGGTCTGGCCTGGCTCTGCGGCGGAGCCATCACCTTTCTGGTCGTTTCGGCCTTCCATGTCCCCTTGCTGCTGAGCGATGCCCTCGCCTACTGGTGTATCGCCGGAGCCAGCGGCATCCTGATGCAGGCGCTCCCCATTAACGCGCTCGTCCGCGATGTCACGATGACCATGCTCCTGACCCGAACCGGTATGCCGCTTTCGGAGGCCGTCATTGCGGCGTTTGCGCTCCGCCTGATGATGCTGGCGTGCGAACTCAGCCTCGGGTGGGCGGCGCTGGCGCTGGTTTCTCTCAAGAAGCGGTTCCCCTGGTTCCCTTTCGCGCTCTCCGCGACCAGAGTTGAACAAGAGAAACAACGACCAGGATAATCCAGAGCGGATAGGTTTCAAACCGAAAGCGGTTGTTCTCATAGATTTCCAGGGTGTTCCCCACCACCGCCACGTAGACCACCGTGGACCAGAGATAGAGCAGGACGAGTGCCAGACGACCATCCCGTTCGACCCACAGGAGGTGCCACACCTGCCAGGGGACGGCAATCATCACCAACCAGGTGCCAACCAGAAGCGAGAGCGAAACCGACTGCCCCATCTGCCAGTAGTAGCGGTGGCGGACTTGCGAGGGGTAGTGCCATTCAACCACCGAGGTGGGGACCGTTCGATACTGGAGGTAGTAGACACGCCGGTATATCCGGTCCAACTCACGGATTCGGTCAAAGCCCTGTGGCCGAAAGTAGTCGTAGAGAAAGAGTTGACTGTCTGGCTGGAAGTAGAACAGCCACGAAACCACCACGCTGCGGGCCATCGCGCCGGGCATCGCCTTCACGATAGGCCCGGCATCGGCGAGATACTGGTCGGCCACGCGGAGGTAGGCGGCGTGGTTGAAGTTGGGGTTTCCATCGCTCTTGTACCAGCTATCCAGGGCCGCGTGCCCTCGCGGTTCAGGCATCTCAATCAGTCCCACGTAGCGGTCCAGGCTCCAAAAGCTCGTGATAGTGGAAACCTGGGAAATCTCCCCCCGCTCCACCATCTCCGCCAGTTTCGGTTGCAGCGCCTCGTTGCCCGCCCACCGCTTGGCGACGTTCATCCCCAACCACGTGCTGGCTGAGAAGCGCCCGAAGAGATACCAGTTCTTGGCGTACCACCCCCCGACGAGCAAACAGGCCGCCAGCGCCACCAGCGCTATCTTCCCTCGGTCGAACCTGCTTCTCCCCCCCCACAGGACGAGGAGGAGTGCGACACCCGCCAGCCACACCAGGTGAAACAGCGCGTGCGTCAGACAGACCGATGCTGCCAGCAGAAAAAACGCCACCAGCCACCCGGTGCGTCGGGTTGCGAGGAAGCGTTCCAGGCAGAAGGCCGAGAGGCAGAGCAGGGTCATCACGAGGTGCGAATAGAACAGGAAGTATTCATACAGGAGCGTGGCCGGGTTGAAGAGGAACAGCAGGGTCATCAGCAGCGCCAGGAACGGGGCCGTGCCGAGCCGCACCATCAGGAGATAGAGGCTCAGGGAGGCCACGAACCCCAGGCTCAGGCTCAGGAGCGTGTAGACATCTTTCCAGTGCCACGGAAAGACCTTGAGGAGCACGCCGAGCAGGAGGTTAAACAGGGGGGGCTGTGCGTGCAGCAGGGCCAGGCTCTTCAGGAGGTCGTGGCGCAGCAGCGAAAAATCAAGACACTGCCAGAGGTCGATGGTCAGCAGGCGGAAGCCCATCTGCCAGAAGATGGCGCGGGACAGGAGGTAGCAAACCCCGACAATACCGACCGCTGCTCCTGTCGAAAGCCGAAACGGGCAAAAAGGCTGAAGGCGAAGGTTCATTGAATTTCTGGCAAGAAGAGCGTATAGATAGCCTGGTATTCGTGCAGGGCAACGGAGGTGCTGGCCCCCCCCGCTTCCCCAGTCGGGTCGGGTTCGCCAAAAACGAAGACACTGGAGAAGAGGGAGGCCACAGCAGGAGAAAGCACCATCCCTTCGGGTATAGCGAAGCGGTTCCAGGAATCCGTTGCGGGAACATACTGCATGGCGGTGTGCTGGTGGGGAGCAAAGACCACCAGGATGTTGGCCAGACCGACGACCGCGGGGGTGGCAACCCCCATCGGCAGAGGCGACAGGTGCTCCCACCGCTGGTCGTAGGGGCGTGTCGGGTCGTAGCGCTCGTGGAGGGTCAGGGGACCTGTTTCGTTCTCGCCGCCGATGACGTGAATGCGGCTCCCCACCACCGCGGCCCCTGCCGACGAACGCGGGACCGACAACGGGTCTCCCTGTTCCCAGGTGTCGCTTGCAGGGTCATAGAGAAATACCTCCGACCGGGGCCGCTGCCCATCCCACCCGCCAAACAGGTACAATTTCCCCTCGAAGCTGGCCAGGGCATAGCGACTGCGCGGCTCCGGCACTGCCGCAAGGGTGCTCCACTGCTGGCTGCGGGGGTCATAGGCTTCCAGGATATCGAGCACGGACCCGTCGGAGCCTTCCCCGCCGGGCACATAGATCATCCCGCCAACGGTCATAGCCCCCACGTGACTGACCGCGGTTGGCTTGGGGTCAAGCGCGACCCACGTATCGCTGCGGGGGTCGTAGCGACTGACAGCCGCGCTGGTGCCATCCGCGCCCGTGCCACCAATGACATAGATCCGGTTCTCATATTCGTAGGCGACCACGGCAAAGTGGGTCCGCGGGACGGGCATAGAGGTGCGAGTCTTCCAACGGGTGCTGGTGGTCGCGGTGGAGGTCGCCGCGATAGCCGAGGAGGGCAGTGCGCTGCCTTCTGCGTTCCCGCGGGTTTCCTCCCCCTGTCCCATCTGCGTCACAATCAGGCCAATGGTGAATATCTGGATAACTCCCAGGAGCACCAGGAAGAAAATCACCGAGCGAGGGGAGATGGTCAAAGCACGGGGAGCACGGATGGCGGGAGGGGGAACGGGAACGGGGACCACCTGGACATCCGCCTCTGTTCTGGCGGCTCCATTCGACCATACCCCCGCCGCCTCTTCCGTAATCGCTTCCGCGGGACCGGTCCCGCCGGGGGGGGGGGCATCCTCAGCGGCTCCGGCGGGTAGCTCTGCCGGCTCATTCCCCCGACCCGGCTCATTGACGTCACCCGGCTCATCCAGGCCAGGGTCAGTCGGCTCACCCGCTGGCTGCCCGACTGAGACCAGGTGGCGCTCAATGGCGTAGGTCGCAAGCTGCACCCGCGAAGAGACCCCCGCCTTGCCAAACATGTTTCGCAGGTGCGTCTTGACCGTGAGCGCACTGATACTGAGGTGCTGCGCAATCTCTTTGTTCGAAGCACCCCGAACCACGAGTTCTAAGACTTCTCGTTCGCGGTCACTGATGGGAGCAATATCGTCGGTCATCTGGTATCCAGCGTCTTTGCGTTCTGCTGTCCGGGTTTTGCCAGGTGCATGGGATGGGGCCATTGGTATCGTGCATCCTGATCATACCATACCTGGTGACGAACAGCAAAGATAGTGCTGCCTTCGTGGGCATAGACCTGCTCGTAGCGCGGGTGGTCCTGGAACAACTCCGGCGGCAGCGGGTCGGAGTTCGGGCCAAGGTATATATGGGTAATCCGTTCATCCTCAATCAACTGGTGGATAGCCTGTTCCTGCCCCGTCCCCTCCTGGAACGATGCGACCACCCCGCTCACCCGCCGCACCTCGCGCACGTAGCCCGGCGAGCCATAGGTAAACATGGCCGGTGGCGTGGTGGTCCAGCGCCCGGTCAAGGGGAGCAACCAGTAGCCCCCATCGGTGCCCCGGTCGGTGTCGCCCGGGTACCAGGGCACGGCATTGATGAGGAACCGTGCATCGGGGGGGGTATGTTCGGCCACCCACGCAATCGCCGCAGCATCGGCAGACGTCGCCAGCACCGTCACAGGATTGATGACATCGCGCAGGTCTCTGGCTCCCCAGAGGGCAAAGGCCGCCAGGAGCGCTCCATAGCCACCGTGTGCCAGCACCCTCCAGGGGAAGGGAAGCACCCGCCCCAACCCGTTCCACCCCGCCTGGGCACCCCCGCCAATGAGCACACTGAGCGGGATGAACAGACAGACCGCCATGATATCGTTGGTCATCACCCAGGAGTAGGGGATGGGCACCAGCCACGGGTTGACCAGCAGCAGGAGCAGGCCGCCAGGAGCCACCCCGAAGCGCCGCTGCGGAACCGCCCAGAGCACCAGCACCCCCCCCACCACGGGCAGGATATAGCCGAGCAGCCACGGGTTGGCCAGCACCACCATCCCGCCGACCCACCCGACCATGCCGATGGCGGCCTTTGAGCGGTGCCACGCTCCCCAGAGCAGCGCCACCAGCGCCAGCGATATGAGCAGCAGGTTGTTGCGCGGTTCCCAGAGCAACCCGGCGTGAAGCTGGACGTACGCTCCCCCGCTGACCAGTTCGTGGGGGTCGCCCACCGCCGGCAGAAAGACCGTCAGGCTGAGCACCCACAGCCAGGGAGCCGCCAGCACCAGCACTCCCCCCACCAGCCACGCCCCCTGCCAGAGCCGCGATCGCAGGAGCGGCCACGCGGTGTGGAATGCCCAGACGCCCCCCATCACAGCGAGCAGGCACGCCGCCAGCACCAGCACCAGCGCGTGAATGATGCTCAGGCCGGCCAGCAGCAGCGCCGTGGCCAGCAGCCACCCCCGCGAGGCCGTGCGGAGCCAGAGATGCCAGGAGATGGCCAGAGGGGGCAGCACCAGCAGGCCGGTCAGGAGCGTGTAGCGCCCCCAACTCACGTAGTAGGAGGGCATGATGGAGACGAGGCCGACGACGATGCCCGCCACCACCCCGGCCAGCGGACGCCGCCACAGGCAGGTCGCCAGGGACGCGCAGGTCAGCACGTGCAGCGCATTGAGCACCTGCCCCTCCCACAGCATCAGCCGGGGAAGGCCCATCCCATCCATCCCGGAGAGGTGCATCACCGCTGCGGTGAAGACGTGGTAGCCCCAGTGGTAGGAGAGGTGGTCCACCGGCAGGTAGGGACGCAGCGAATAGGGAGCCTGTCCCTGCTCCGCCGCCACCCGGATAATCAGCGCGTGGTGGACGGAGTCGACCCAGGGAGGCAGCACCAGGTCCCGTATCTGGACGAAGCGCACCCCGAGCGCCAGGAGGAACACCAGCAGCAGCGGGAGCCACGTTGTCCCGAGTGCTCGCAGGTCTGCCCCACCAGCGGGCTGCGCGTGGCCCCTCCGCCAGACCACCCCCACCACCCCCACCGCACACGCGAGCGCCAACCCGTGCCAGACGGGAGAAGTGAGGCTCACCCCCACCACGGTTGCCCATTCATACAGCAGTGCCACGCTGCACAGGCTCAGGCCGAGCCAGAGCGACGGGCGCAGGAAGGGGTGTGCAGGGAAATTCAGCCTCAGAGCGCGGTCAAGCAGGTAGCCCGGCCCGAACAGCAGCAGCGGCAGGACTATCAGCAGTCGCCCGGTCGGGCCAGCGGCCCAGGCAACCACGAGGCACAGGAGCAGCGCCATCAGCAATCTTTGAAACCAGGTCATATCCGTTGGTTCACGAGTGATGAGCGATACGTAGGACGTGTTGCGTCTTCCGCCGTTGCAGCGGCTCAGCGTAGAGTAGCCCATGGGAACGCTTCTGTCAAGGAACAGAGCGGTGGTATCAGGAAGCGAGGCGGAACCAGGGTCCGGGGTTGACAGACCATACCGCATGTGGCATAATAGCTGTTGAAAATGTTTTTCAACAGGGGAAGTATCGTCATACACCGCACTGACTGAAGTCAGGCGGCTTGCACGCTCCGTCGGGCAGGCCGAGGTATGACCAGACCTGGCCTTTCGAGGCTCCGTTCAGCCGGTCACGATACCCTGGGGTGCGCGAGCCAGCC
>DAOTUF010000448.1:0-3378 GCA_034437495.1 Chloroflexaceae bacterium
AGGTACACCACACGCAGCGCGGCCCTACACCCCTGGTTGGTCCAGTGCTCTTCCCCGGTCGGGCTTTTTGCATCGAGGAAGGCCAGCAAATCGGGGTCGGTCACATTTGTGTCAAGTTGATTGCAAGAGAGGCGAAGCCTTTCCGCTATCATATTGGTGAGGTTTGCCAGTTCTGGGGGGATGCTCCCGCTCAACTGGTTCTCGTCCAGGGAGAGCGTTTGCAGGTTGGCAAGGTTGCCGAGTTCGGGGGGGATGCTCCCGCTCAACGCATTGTTGGACAGTTCGAGGTCTGTCAGGTTGGCGAGGTTGCCGAGTTCGGGGGGGATGCTCCCGCTCAACTGGTTGTGGGACAGGGAGAGCCGTTCCAGGTCAGTGAGGTTGCCGAGTTCGGGGGGGATGCTCCCGCTCAACGCATTGTTGGACAGTTCGAGGTATCCCAGGTCAGGGAGGGTGCCGAGTTCGGGGGGGATGCTCCCGCTCAACTCGTTGTAGGATAGGGAGAGCGTTTGCAGGTTGGAAAGGTTGCCGAGTTCGGGGGGGATGCTCCCGCTCAACTGGTACAGTTCCAGGACGATTTGAATTACGTGCCCGCCGCTGCACTCCACGCCATACCAGCTACAGGGGGTGCTGGTGGTGTTCCAGCCAGTGTTGTCTGTCCACTCCGTTCCGTTGGTGCTGGTGTACAAAGCAACCAGCGCTTCACACTCGCTCTGCGGTATCTGGGTCACGTCGGCACAGTTTGTCTGGGCGTGCGCGGGCGGGGTGGGGGTGGGGGTCGGGAGCGCCAGCAGTGCCATCATTACCAGCGTCACTATGCTCGTTCGTCTGTTCATCACTATCTCCCTTTCCTCCGTTCCATCCAGTATCCATAACGTGCAGGTTCATCCCACACGCCGCTTGATTGTAGGGCAGGTGTGGCGAAAAGGCAAGGGGCGGGTGCGTGGCATACAGTACAGAAATGCCCCCCCACCACTTGCCATCTCTGCGTGCATTATTGTACAATGAGGGAAAGAGCGGTGGGGTGTTCCACCAGGATATCACCCGCCACCTGACCTGTTGGGATACCTGGAATCGCGGGGGGGAGCGGGGCTACTGTGCCCTGACGGGGGCGTGGTTCCGACCGGCGGGCGGGGGCGACTGGCCTTCTCGCTGGTGTTCCTGGCGCGCTGGTATCATCACCTGTGGCGGGGAGATGACACCTGGCTCGTGCTCCTGCGACAGGGTGTGGGAATAGGGGGAGATAGCAGTTCAGCGTAACTCGATCCTGGTTTCTTCACCGGGGAGGACAATGAACCACACCTGCTGGAGCGGATTACCGTAAACCCCACCATGTTCGGGGGCAAGCCAATTATCCGGGGACGCAGACTGGCTGTCGAGCCTGTGCTCGGAATGCTGGTCGCTGGCGATACGTATGGATACCATCCTGGAGGGATACCCCCGGCTCGAACAGGACGACATCCGCGCCTGCTTGCTCTCTGCCCGCCGGCTGGCAGAATGTCCCCGATTGTTCACAGGATATGGTATACTGTTTTGTATGAGAAGCAAGCAAAAGCCCCATCCGATTGCCTGGCCGCGTGGATGGGGGTTCCTCTGCATACGTTCAACCAACTTGCTTGTTGAAGGTATGGTAGCATAGATTTGGTGAACCTGATACTGGAATGACCGGAGCATCAATGGAACTCACCCTGACCCCCCACGCCAACACCCACATCGCCGTCCACTGCGACGGGGACTACTCACACACCTTTGACCTGCTCACCCTCGCGCCCGACCCGGCCATAGCCGCTCGCCCGCCGCAGCCGCTCGACGATCCAGTCGCCTACGGACAGGCGCTCTACCAGGCGCTCTTCCCACCGCAGTCGCCCGCGCAACAAGCCCTTGCCAGGGGGCCGCAGCGCGTGCTGCTGGTCACGGACGAGCAGACCGACGTGGTGCCGTGGGAGTATGCCCACGGGCCGGACGGCTTCCTGGTGCTGGACGTACCGCTCGTGCGCGGCCTGCCCCCCGACCAGCGCCGCGCCCCGCCCACCCTCGACCGCGGGCTACACATCGTCGCGGTGCCCTCCAACCCGCTCGACCCAGACGTGCTGCCGCTCAACATTGACGGCGAGTGGCTGCGCCTCAAGGAGGTTATTGAGCAGGTGCCCGCTGCGCTGACGCTGGAGCGCACCCGCCCGCCCACGCTCGAACAGCTTCGCCGCCAGGTGGCCGGCCAGCAGCAGCGCGTCATCCACTTTATGGGGCACGGCGGCACCAGCGACGACGGCGCGGTGCTCTGCTTCGAGCAGCTTGACGGCGGCCTCTCGCTCGTGACCGCAAAGAATTTCATCCGCCGCACAAAAGGCACCACCTTCCTGGTCACGCTGAACGCCTGTGTCAGCGCCACGCCCGGCGAAACCACGTTCGCCAACCTGGCCGCCGCGCTGGTGCGCCAGGGCACGCCCTACGCCCTGGGGATGCGCTTCAGCGTTGCCGACAGCGACGCACGCACCTTCTCGCGCATCCTCTACAGCGAACTGGCGCGCGGCTCGTCGGTGGAGGAGGCGGTGCAGCAGGCGCGTCTGGAACTGGAGACCAGCCCGCAGCCCTGGGCCATCGGCGTCCCCGTGCTCTACACCGCGCTCAGCAACCCGGCAGCAGGCTTCGCGCCCACCGCGGGGCAGCCGCGCCTCAGCGAGCACCAACCGCCGCTGGAACTGTTCAGCCTGTCTCGCGCCGAGGGCACCTTCCAGGGGCGGCAGGAGGAGCTGCGCCACATCGGCAGCCGCCTGACAGGCGACGACCGCCCGCGCCTGCTGACCATCCACGGCAGCGGTGGGCAGGGCAAAACCGCCCTGGCGCGCGAGGCAGTCGAGCGCTTCGCCCACGCCTTCCCCGGTGGGGTGACGGCAATCTCGCTGGAGAGCCTGCCCACGCGGGAGCAGGTGGTGACGACCCTGGCGCGTTTCCTGGGCATCGAGACGGAGATGATAGCCGACCCTGCCGAACTGGAGCACCAGGTGATCACGCGGCTCGGGCAGCGGCGCACGCTGCTGGTGCTCGACAACGCCGAGACGCTGGCGCAGGCGGCGCAGGCGGGCGAAGCCGAGGCGCAGCGACTGGCGCAGTTCGTGCGCGAGCAGGTGCCCACCAGCACCACGCTGCTGGCAACCTCGCGCGAGTTCCTGGGCTGGAGCGGCGAGGAAGCGCTGCCACTCGGCGGGTTGGACCACCGCGAGGGCGCGCGCCTGTTCGCGCAGTATGCCCCGCAGCGCGGCGGTGACATCTATCTCAAGGAGGCCGAGGCGCTGAGCGCGAAGGTGGACGGCCACCCGCTGAGCCTGCGCCTGCTCGGCAGCGCCTTCAACGAGCAGAGCACGCCGCTGGCGGAGTTCATCC
>DAOTUF010000449.1:0-11011 GCA_034437495.1 Chloroflexaceae bacterium
GTTTTCAGTAATTACCGTGATAACAGCATTCCCGCAAACAGGATTTGAAAAACTTGCACTGACTCCTCCAATGGGCTGGAACAGTTGGAATACGTTTCGCCTTGAAATCGATGAGGAACTTGTGCACGCCAAGCCGCTCGGCAGGCTTCGTAATGGCCTGCGCCAGTTCCTCCCGCGTCATCGGGCCAATCTTCACGTCGTTTTCGTGGAGCACATCGGCAAGGGGACGGTAGGAGAGCGTCTGGGAGAGGAAGTCGGCCCGCATCACGAGCACCAGTGCGAGGGGATGAGTCTGGTGGGGTGCGGCTTCGCACGCGGCCAGCAGCAGGTCAAGAAATTGGGTCCGCAGATCGGCATCCTCACAGAGCGTGTAGATTTCCTCTCCCTGGTCAAGGATGAGCAGCAGGCGGTGTGCGTCGGGGTGCTTTGCCAGGATGCGCTCAACCACATCGCGTACCTCCAGCACACCCTCGCGCAACGCCGTCGCCTGCTTGCGCACCTCAACCAGGTGGTCGGTCTCGCTCATCTGCGGCTCCAGCAGTGGCACGAGCGCCCCCGCCAGCGCCGCGAAAGGGCGGGACGTGGGACGGAAGTGGGACATCAGCCAGCCGCGTTCACGCTGCACCCGCGGGAACAGCCCCGCAAACATCAGCGACGACTTGCCGCTGCCCGACGCGCCAAACACCGCGGTCAGGGTGCGCTGCTGCACCGCCGCCACCAGTCGCTCAATATCGGCTTCGCGCCCGAAGAAGAACTCCGCATCCTGCTCACGGAAGGCGAACAAGCCGCGGTAGGGGCCAGGCAGTCCGCCCGTGTGGTGAGGCGAGGGACGGGTCTGCTCGCACAGCTCGTTGAAGGAACGGGCGAGGGTTGCCAGGGAGAGGCGGTTGAGCTGCGCGACCATTTCGGCGCGGCCACTCTCGTAATCGCGGGTATCGCCGCGGGTGCGGGCAAAGGCGACATTCTCGCGCAGCCGATGCTCGTACACGAGGACTTCCTGGTAGGCGGGGTGGTCGTGGCCCAGGGTGGCAAGCAGGGTACCCACCCCCGCTTCGAGGGGGGCGTAGAGGTCGTCAGACGGGGCAGGATACCTGGTCATCGCGCTGGTGAGATCTCCATTGCCTCTCATACCTCGCGCTGTCAGTATACCACATATCCCAGGGTTGCTGGCGGTGTTCGAGCGCTCCAGGGGGAGCAGGGAAGGAATGCAGCGCTCTCAATTTCGCCACCGCCATCCGCTCGTGGTATCATAGAGGGACTGTCAGGCGCGATGAACAACGGGAAGGCCCACAGAATGAAACAACCAGCAGGAACCGAAATTCTGACACTCGAAGAGACAGCGGCCTATTTGCGCCTGCCCCTGGAGATAGTGGAGCGGCAGGCCCACCGCGGGGAAATACCAGGACGGCGCATTGAGGAGACCTGGCGCTTTCTGCGCTCGGCGATTGATGAGTGGCTGCGGAGCCACGACAGCCGCACCATCCTGCTCCAGCAGGCGGGAGCACTGGCAGACGATGAAACGCTGGAACCCCTGCGGAGGGCTATCTACGAGCATCGCCGCCGCCCAGAGCAGGAGAGCGCGGCCTGATGCACCTGCTCGATACCGATACCCTGACCCACCTGCACGCAGGGCACCCTCGCGTGGTCGCACACCTTCAAACCCTCAACGACCCGGTGGTGGGCACGACGATTATCACCAGGATTGAAGTCCTTCGGGGGCGCTTTGATTTTGTGCTCAAGGCCGCAACGGGAGCGGAGTTGCTCCGTGCCCAACAACTCCTTGTCCGCAGCGAAGAGTTGCTGTCACAGCTTCTCGTGGTCCCGATAGACGAATCGGCGGCTATCCAGTTTGAGCGCTTGCGAGCCACCAGAGGATTGAAGAAGATGGGGCGGGCGGATTTGTTGGTAGCCAGTATTGCGCTGGCGCAGCACGCCACGCTGGTCACGCGGAACCTGCGCCATTTTCGCCAGGTTCCTGGCCTGTCGCTGGCAAACTGGGTGGACGATTGAGCGCCCCCAACATGCCACCGTCCTTCAGAGACTGTCTGAAAAGGGGTCAACCCTTGTCTCAAGACGGGTCTGTACGACCCAGAACCAGGGTTTTTGGCGGGTTTTGACAGGTTCCTGACCCTCAAAACCAGGGTTTTGGTAGTGCCTGCTACCCTTCTCAGACAGTCTCTCAGAGCGCGGAGGGTCAGGCAGCGCTGGATTACCCCCATTGCTCACTCTCCTCTAGGCGTGGGGCGCTCGGCTGCGATGCCCTCGCGCCAATCTGGTCACTGCCAACGGAAGAGAACGTATCGCTCATCCTGCCCTCGCGCATAGCTCGTTGAATGATATCCCCACTGTTGCCTGCGCCAGGTCATTCAGGCGGTCCACCACCTCCGCCCGCGCTGCCTCACGTTCGCGGGTGTCGCCGTAGCGTCGGGCTACCGCGAGGTTCTCACGCAGCCGCTGCTCGTAGACGAGCGCCTCGCTGGAGCGCGGGTGGTCGCTGCCGATCCGCGCCAGGAGCGCCGCCAGGCCAGCTTCGTAGGCAGCGAAAGCGTCAGTGCTGCGCACCTGCCCTGCCTGCGCCTGGGAGCCGATAGTGCCGCTCATCTTGTTGCCCTGCACGATGTCCCCGAAGTGCTGGTACACGGGACCCGTCGGGCGGTTGAGAAAACCCTGTGACCCCTGTGCGTTGATGGTGTCGCTGCTCCCTGGCGATTCTGCGGGGGATGGAGGAAGGGAGGGGGGAGCAAAGGGCGAAGCCGCGGCGGTTGCCAACCGTTCAAGGTCGTCCAGCAGACCAAGGCGTTCACAGTGGGCGACCAGTTCCTGGGTCTTTTGGGTTCTGGTCATCCCCTGTGAGAAGCGGTTGTGGACCTCACGGAAGTGGTCATAGCAGAAGTGGGTCAACGCCTCATCATCGAAGACGCGGAGCAGGAAATTTATCAGGCGCAGGGTGCGCGGTTCGTCGGGTGTCATCGGGGTCCTTCCTGGTTGGCAATCTCTGGCACAATGAGGTTCGATACCTACAGCCATTGGGACTGGTCGTCAAGCTCCCACCCGCGTGTCTCACAAGCAAACAGGTGGGTTTTGTATATACGCAATTATACCACCTGGGAGGCAAATGGGGGAAGCGCGTGGGAGAATATTTGGAAAAAACAGTACCGCACCCCCACGCAAAGGGATACGCGGTACGGTGAAACGCTGGTTCTGCCTCACCCCACCCCGACCGCCCGCTCCTCAAACCGCCGCTGGTCGGCCTGGAATGCCGCAAAAATCGCCTGCTGCTCGGCCAGGAATACCTCTTCAATCATCTGGGCCACGCCTGGCAGCCTGAAGAACTGGTAGAGGTCGAACAGTTGGGAACGATTGATGAGGAGTTTCTGCTGCTCCCCGCAACTGAAGAAAAAGTATAGTTCGCCGCTGCCGTTGTTCCTCACGGTAAGGTCCGTCGTCATCGTGTTGTGGTGGATCTGCTCTGGTAAAGTTATCATCCTGCTCATTCTCCTTCCAATAGTTTTTTAAGGGCCTCTCCCACGTCACTTCCCGTCTGTTCGCAGACCTGCTTGCACTGGTGGTTCCCCTGCGCCTGTCTGCGTTCCAACCGCTTCCCTGCGACCATCTCCGCGAAATTGACCGCCGACAGTTCATCCACGCCCAGGCTCTCCCTCACATTCGCCTTTTTGGGCAGCGCCCGTTGCTGGCGCAGTTCCTTCGCCGTCCCGCCCAGGACGCCGTCATAAATCGCATCGGTACATTCCCGATAGCCTTGCTTTTCGACACCGTGCTGCTGGAGCTTGTCCGTGAATGCCTTGCGCGTGTCAATGCCCTGCAATCTCTGGGCAATGCGCTCCTCGCTCCAACCGCGCCGTTTGTAGCCTACGATGGCCCGCTCCCGCCCCCGCTGGTAGGCCAGGTCGGGGTTCGCCTCCTCTTCCATCCGTTCCTCGGCCCACTTCAGGATGAGCGCGTGCAGGTTAGGGTTGAGATACGCGCCGTAGGCCAGGGCGATACGGCGGTGCGCCCAGGTGCCGCCGCCCTTGCCGCGGCGGGTCTGGATAACCCCCATTTCACGGGCAAGGTCCATCACTGCTGTGGACCACTCCTGCATCGCGTGGTTGTTTCCTGGGTCATATTCCGCTGGTTTGTCAGGAAAATTGTAAATGGTAGTTCCACTAACATTTACGTATTCCCCGTTCTGATGCTGTGCGACAAATAAGTCTGCCGTTTGTTCTATCTTCAACCAGTTCCGTGGGTCTTTACTCTTCGGCTCCCCCGCGGCCTTCCACATCTGGTTGAGGTTCACCATCTCGGTCTCAGGGTCGTAGAGGATGTCCGTGCCCTGGTAGGTGCCCATTTTGACAAGGGTCATTGCTGATACTCCTGCCCTCGATGCTGGTCTCGGTATTGCCAGGACCGAGGGCGCTGGTCTGGCTCCTTTACACGGTCATCTGCCCCATCTCGTACGTTCGAACGGCGTTGCTGAAGTTCTCGTTGACGTGCTCGACGGTGTACTTCTGGAAGCCGTACATCTCACTGAGGTGGGTGCAGTAGGCGAGGGCAACCTGCCCAACCTGGCTCGTAGTGAGCGGGGCGAGCAGCTTTACTGCGTCGAGCAACCGACGCTCGACCAGGGCAGTGTGCAGGTCTTCGATGTCCACGGGACTGGTGGGGGCGTTCTCCACGGCCCGGCGGCGACGGAAGCGGGCCAGGTCGTGGTCCAGCGCGGCGTTGCGGGCTTCGGTGTAGGTAGCACGACTGCCAAGGTACTGCCCATCATTGCCAATGAGGTCAAAGTCCTTCGTTTCTCGGTTATACTGGACAGTGGTCATTGTGCAGATCCTTTCTGTATCTTTTGCTTTGGCCGCTGGCCCCGCGGGTGGGTCCTCACCCGTGGGGTTCTTGTCGAGAGGACTTATAGCACTCATTAGATAGGTTGTCAATACTATAGCATTGACTTTCTCTCTAACGATTGCTATACTTATGGAGGATACTGATTTGAGTTTGAGGAATGAGGACGCGCTATGACCTATCTCAGAGTGAAGGAATTAGCAGAAGAACAAGGGATGAACATTTCTGATCTGGCGCGGAAATCCAGCATTTCCTATACCACCGTACATAATATGTGGCACGACAGAATCTACCAACTCAATCGCAGAAACCTTGACCGTGTTGCGTTGGCTCTTGGGGTCAGGGTAAGCGATCTCTTTGGTGGGGAACCAGAGAGGGAAGAGAGGGGGAACAGCGTGCCTCTGCGCCTGGCAGCTTAATCACTCAGACGCAGAGGCGTGTGCTGTTCGGCCCCGTGCTGTGTTCCTGGGGAGGGACAGCACGGGGCAGAGGCTATTATAGGGGATGGTGGCAAGAGGGATACGTATCCCCCTGCTGTGCTATAATGGCAGGAAAAGCGAAAGGAGCCGCATATGACCATCACGACCCCACCACTCACCTATCAGCAGATGGTTCTCCTCATTCGTCAACTTCCACTGACCGAACGGGTGCGCCTGGTGCGCGACATCCTGGCGGAGCCAGGGGAAGAGCAGGGAGCGCAGGAACCACAGGCTCCCCTGGAAACCCTGTACGGGATGGTCGCCGGGCAGGGGCCGGTTCCGTCTGAGGAAGACATTCGAGCAGCACGACGCGAGGCGTGGGGGAAGTTCTATCCATGATCACGGCTATCGCGGATACCCAGGCCATCATTGGGTAGACCGTGCTCAGGTGCCCGATATGCCCGACCGCATCATCGCTGCCACGGCCCTTGCCCTGGGGGTGCCGTTGATTACGAGCGATGGGAAGATACGCCAGTCTACCGTGCTGACGATCTGGTAGAAAGCTGCATCCCTGGTTTGCTGATGATGGCAGTACCCATCGTCTCCCCTTTCCAGGCGTGTGAGGAGGATCCTGCTGCCCGCCTCTCCCTCAAAGGAAAAAAGACCGCCCATATCGAGCAACCACACGTTTCTCTGAACAAGATGAAGCCCTCGTCAGCAAGAAACTGACGGGGGCTTGCGGGCTATGCCAGGCTAGCGGGTGATGAGGGGGAGGTAGAGTTTCTGTCCGAGATGTTCTGGGTCAGGTGGAACAAGAGCAATAGAAATGGAATGGGTGGCTTCGGCTGGCTCTCCATAGCCATTGCTCGCCGTGACGGTAATCGTCTTGGTGCCTGTGATGTTCCAGGTGAAATGAACCGTATCGCTTAATGCACCGGTATGGGATATTGGTTCCTGGTCGGTGGCGTGCCAGGTGTAGGTGATGGGCGTTGTGGCAGTAGCAGGGCTAACCGTCACTGTGAAGGGGTAGGTTGCGTTGGCTGTGCCCTCCCCCGGCCCGGCGATGGCGGGTGACGGCAACATTGCTTCGCTGGAGTTCAATGGGTTCGTATGAGTACGCAGGACAGCCATTGTCACCCGTCACTGTGAGGGAAACTATGGCAGGATGATCCTGGTTAATCACATCATCTGCATACGTGTGGGTAGCTGTTCGTCCGGTAGCGGTGGTGCCATCGCCAAAATCCCAGAGCCATTCGGTAGCCTGTGTTTCCTCGGATTCAACCTTGATGGTATTATCTGTAATACTGTAGGTAAAGGCAGATGTAGGCGAGGGCAATACTGTTACGTTCCGAGAAACAGCACTGGTGTGCATCAAGCTGTTGACCGTGAGTGAGATAGTATGGTTGCCGGGTTCTGCATATGTCGCATCTGGGAAAGATGGGTATGGATCAACAGTACGAACACCATTCCCAAACTCCCAATTCCAACCGCATTGTTCACAGAAGGGGTTTGTTTGATTTTCTACCGGGATAGGAACAGTGGAGTTAGCACACATTGTTGGGCTAACAGTGAAGGATGCCTGGATTGTTTGGTAGGTACTGGCATCAATCGTATCAGAGTATACGTCGGAGACATTACCTGTTTCGTCCTTATACTGAACCCATGCTGTGTTGTAATCCCATGCGACATCTCCTGAAAATGGTTGCCAACCAGCCGTGAGTAGTCCTTCAGAAGAGGGAGCAAGTTTCATCGCAATGTTGTCCGAATCATAGTCGAACACATCAAGCCAGAGCGTGTGAGTTTGCTGACCTGTCAACCGAAACGCAACATTTCCAGTGGGCGGGGTAGTATCTGTTTGTAGTTCATCCATCAATGATACGGTTGCATAGTTACCAGAAGTATAACAACTTCCATAAACAGGAACTCCCCCATTCGTTGAAACATCCTTGAATTTGAACGGAATGGTTGCGCCATGTCTGGGTTTACCATCTTTGTCTATATACATACCCCCCTGATGAAGAGTAAAATCCAGGTGACCACCACTTGAACATCCTGTTGTACCGGATTTTGCAAAAACCTGTCCCCTATTCACATATTCATATCCGACCAGTACACCGTTGTGCTGGAGATGGTAATAAAGGGCTTCAGTACCATCGCTATGGCGTATACGAGCATAGTTAGAGTAATAACAGGAGACATCTATTCCTCCATATGAAGAATCTTCCTTGATAGCAACCACACGCCCTGTGCGCGAAGCTGCTAATTCAGATCCGACAGGCATACCAAAATCAAGAGCGTATTGCCAACCATTTGTATGAGAAGGATATTTAGCACCAGCACCAAAAAATCCTTGTGTAATGCACCAACGGTGACCTCCTGGATAGGGTAGATAAAGATCACCGGTGTCAGGCCGTGGCTTCAGCGCGGCATCGTGAGTAGCTGTGCTGTTGACAGGAATAGTCACTTCCCCCTTGTAATCTTCGTAAGCACCGGCTGAGATATACACCTGGTATTTTCCTGGTAAGATGTTGTCGAGCTTGTAATTACCATTGGTATCGGTATTGCCAACCTGCCCACCAATGCTAACACGAGCATCTGCTATTGCATTGCCGGTCTTCTGGTCTGTCACACGCCCCTGAACAGATACATCAGCACACACATTACCAGGATAGGGTGTGGTGACTGCTCCCTTGATTGGCACCTCAAACCAGGCCGCAAGTTTGCCAGACGGATCACCGTCGTAGGGATTATCTATCCATTCTGCACCATGAGCAATGCCAAAATCTTCACGATACTTGCCGGGTTCGATGCCATTGGTGCAAAGCGTCAAGTTAAAGGTTGCTACTTCTCCAGGTCTGACAACCGCTTCGTTCATAAACGCAACACGATGCTGGTTAGCACCCCAGTCAGGACAACGAAATATACTTCCCCCCTCTTCGTCATCTGGCGGACCCAAGGTTGAAGCACATTGTTTGCGAACATATATACCAACAACGTCTGGATTATTCGGATCATTTACCCAATTCGATGTGCCTTCATTCCGAACTGTTAATTGGTACGTAATCTTCTGACCAGGTGTAACACCATCAGATTTTGTTTGTGCTACAAAACGACCAATCCATGTTCCGTTAGGTACTGGAGTCGGAGGATCTTCCGCTGTCCCAACAAAATTGATCCCGCGTAAACTCCCACTCTGAAGTACGGCGACGGTCGAAGGGGGCGAAAAGGTGTACCCACTCTTTTTGGGAACAATAGGGTAGGAACCATTGGCAAACCCCCCACGCGAATAGTATCCATTGTCGTTCGTGGTTGCCGGGCTAGCGGAAGGCCCGAAGCTCACCGTAACCCCGCTGATGCCATTCCCGTTGCTATCCCGGACGTAGCCGCTGATGCTATACGACTGGCCGCTACAGGTAGCCGTGAAGTTGACATCGGACTGGCTTGCCCCATTCAGGGTAACATTCTGTGTTGATGGGGTAAAGCTACAGCCACCCTTACTAGGAGTCAGGTTGTAGGTTCCATCGGTAAACCCATCATGCGAGTAGAACCCATTGGCATCTGTGGTTGATGGGCTGTAGGGAACCCCAAAGTTCACCGTAACCTCGCTGATGCCATTCCCGTTGCTATCCCGGACGGTAGCCGCTGATGCTATACGACTGGCCGCTACAGGTAGCCGTGAAGTTGACATCGGACTGGCTTGCCCCATTCAGGGTAACATTCTGTGTTGATGGGGTAAAGCTACAGCCACTCTTACTGGGGGTCAGGTTGTAGGTTCCATCGGTAAACCCATCATGCGAGTAGAACCCATTGGCATCTGTGGTTGATGGGCTGTAGGGAACTCCAAAGTTCACCGTAACCCCGCTGATACCATTCCCGTCGCTATCCCGGACGTAGCCACTGATGCTATAGGACGACGAATTTCCTACCGTAAACGTAGAATACTGCCGATTATCTTCATCCGATTCAGCTATCTGTGAACGATAATCAGCTTCAAACGTCACATAGTATTCACCATCTGCCAATCCCGATGGGATAGAGACCGATTCATAGAAATAATCAGTCCGGTCCCCTGCAACGATAGATGGGACCGCAACTTCTTTGACGAGGCCGGGATCTATCGGGTCTCCTTCTTTCGTGCTGGAAACCCATATCCCCAGGTAACTTGCACCTGCATCGCCATCCCCTGAGTTTTTCACCCTGGACTTGATTTCTACCACCCCGCCAGCGACATGCGGATCAGAACTGGTCACTCCTTCAAAACTTGGCAAAAGGTCTGGCTTACCGGATGGATCTGGTGTTGGAACCGGAGTAGGCCCAGGAATAACTTCTATCGGATACCACACCCGCGTCCCACAATCCACCTCATTTCCGCTGAACGTGGTCTCGATCCAGGTGGTTGGCCCATGCAACCCCAGATCAATACGGTAATCTCCTGGAGAGGTAGATGCCTTGGGAGCAGCACGAAAAGTGAATGTGTGTCTTCCACCTGGAGAAACCGTCTGATTAAGCATCACAACATTCGTTCCTCCACCGCCATCAGGGTAGGTAAACTTGTCAAAGTCATTGCCGGTCGGGTCAGTCGGCTCATCCATCTCATACAACCCGACCTCACCAGCATTCCAGGGTTGGGTTCCTTTGTTCTCAATGGTGACAGAGAGGGTTATGTCGTCTCCCTGTTCAACGGTCGGGTTCGAGGGCGATTGATTGATCCAACCTGCCAGCCACGGGACACTTTGAGGTTCAGGACAGGTGGGAGATTGGGCATAAGCTCGTTGGAGCGTGGATTCCTGGGGAGATCGGGTCATCGAAAACAACCCGCTAACCAGAGCCAGGGCCAGGATACTCAAAACCGTGAACTTCACAATCATGCGCTTCATACGATACATTCCTTTCTCTTGTCTAATAACAACGGGAGCAGCCTGACACCCCGATGATATGGTGTCTCGGCATGGTTCTGCCCTTATTACTCGATAATCACTCCCACGTAGCACCTGCCCTGTTGTTCCAGAAACAACCCGACAGCCTCCCCCACCCCGGCGGAGGCGCAGCAAAGACACGCCACGCCCCCACCCGGTCCAGGGTTCACCTCCTGATCTGCCAACCAGTTTTTTTGCGGCGGGTTTTGTGGTACAATACCCGCAATCCCCACCCTACCATACTTTCCCCTACCTGTGTGCATCATATATGACACCATTTTCCCATCATTTTTGACAGGGGGGCAATTCTGCCCTATACTGGGGCTATCTTGAGCCATGCAGGTCAGGGAGATTTGACCGCAGACCGGGGGAACCCCCGCAGCTCCAGAGGTGACTCTGGAGCCGGGCAACTGGCCGGTCGCGTGTCACCCACCACCTGCCACGGGAGGCCCTGAGCACCTATGGTCGCTGAACGAACCCGGACCCCCGACCCCCAACCCGACACCGCCGTGCAGCATACGGCGGCTTACAACCAACTCATCAAGCTGATTGACCAGGTTGGGCTGAGCAAACGCGGCTTTGCCACCCGCCTGGAGGGGCACGGGTTTGGCTACAACGAAGCCTCCATTGCCAACTGGATGCGCCGCGGCATCCCGCACAAGGACGGCCTGCTCAAGGCCATCGTGGAAGTGCTGGTCGAATGCGCGGCCGCTGGCTCCGGCTGCTGCTGCACCGCCGACGACGCGCTGCGCTTCCTGGCTCCCGCAGGCTTCCCCTTTGCCGACCTGCGCTTCGTGGCTCCCCTCTTCCCCCCCAACGAGTTTCGCACGGCCC
>DAOTUF010000450.1:0-7501 GCA_034437495.1 Chloroflexaceae bacterium
GCGGCGCAAGGCGCTGGCTCTGGCCAGGGGCAGGAGTGAAGGGAGCGTCAGGGGCCAGCGCGTCGGCGTCGAGCGCGGCCCACCAGCGCCACCGCCCCTCGGTGGGGAGGTCCCCGGGAGCAGGAGCCGTCCACCGACTCTCGATGGTCCAGGCAGGGGAGATGGGAGTGGGGCCAGGGATGAGAAGGGGGATTGCCTCCGCGCCGGTCTGGGGGAGGGACACGTCCTCCGCACCTCCTCCCGGAGCGGGGGGGGAGAGGCGCGTCACCACGAAGCTTTCATACGCAACCTGGAGCACCAACCCCTGCCCGAGCGGTTGTTGATAGCCCGTTGCCTCGTTCACCGCTGCTCGCCCGGCCTCAATGTGCGCATAGCCCGGCTCGTCGGGTCCTGCCAGGAGGCGGGCCGCCCGCCGCAGGGCGTAGCGCTGGAGGGCCGGCGGAAGCTGGTTCCATCGCTCTTTGTGAAATCGCAGGGAGGCGCGGTGGGACGCGACCTCCACCAGGTCCGGGGTCCAGACCGCGTCAAGCTGGTCTTGCAGATAGGCATAGTCGTCGGCGCAAACCTGGGCCGTGCGCCCCAGTGCCGCCACAATCTGCCGATTGTACGCCGCCAGGTGAGGGAGCAGGTCCGCCCGAATACGGTTGCGGGTATATCCGTGGGAGGTGTTCGAGGGGTCGTGGCGGGGAGCAAGCCCCTGCTCCTCGCAGTATTGCCCAATCTCAGCGCGGGTGCAGTCGATGAGTGGGCGAACCAGCAGGGGCCGGGTCCCGGAAACCGCCGCCGCCCCCTCAAATCCAGGTACCTCCCCCCGCCACGCCTCCCACGCAACCGCGGCCTGCATCCCGCGCAGACCAGCAGGCCCGGCCCCGCGCAGCAGGTGCAGCAGCACCGTTTCGGCCTGGTCGTCGGCCTGGTGTGCCACGGCGACCCCATCGGCTCCGACTGCCAGCGCCACCCGCGACAGAAAGGCATAGCGCACGGCCCGGGCTGCGGCCTGACGGTTCTGGCCGGTGGCCTGCACCAGCGCCGGTACATCGTACGACGCGACGGTTGCGGGGATGCCCCATGTGTGAGCCGTCTGCGCCACAAAGTGGGCTTCTTCTTCCGACTGGGAGCCGCGAAAGCGGTGGTCCAGGTGCGCCACGTGCAGCGCCGGGCTGTGGTCGTCTTCTGCGCAGAGCCGCCACAACACGTGGAGGAGCGCCAGCGAGTCCGGCCCCCCGGAGACGGCTACCACGAGGAGGCCGTCCCGGTGCCACAGATGATACTCGGTAAGCCGCTGGCGTACGCGGTGGGACAGAGCGTCGGGGGGCCGGGGAGTGGAGGAGGGGGGCATGGGTAGGTTCACCTCCCTGACCGGTCAACTCCCTGCTTCACGACACATCATGCCGCTTCCTCGCCAATGTGCTCGACACCCTTTCCGTCCTTGCCGATGCCGATGGTCGCTTTTTTCTCGGACGGTTCCTTCCTCTCCTCATGCTCAGGCTCATGAACACCATAGCTCGGTTTGGGAAACCGCCGCACCAGCACAATACACCCGACCAGCACCAGGATGATGGCGGTCATGGCCCCCAGTTCAATCAGTGCCGGCCCGACCTCCCCCACCTTTTCAGCGCCCGGAACCGATTTTTCCATAATCACGACGAGCATCTTTCGGATGATGGCGATAATGGCAACGGCCATAAATGGCTCAATTAAGAATACGTTGTCTTCGAGGGAAATGCGCACGGTGTGCAGAATCTCCAGGAGCATGACCACCAGCAGCAGCCGGTCGAGCATCCCCAGGATAGCGACAACCACATCTCCCTGGACAATCAACAACCCCTGGTCAATCATCGACCAGACCATGAGCATCGCCGCCCCCCCGCCCAGAATGATACCGACGAGGGTGTACAGGACTTCTTCAATCCAGGTCAGGAGCTTATGAACGGTATGCATCGTGTTTGACGAAATTCCTCTCTACGTCTACCAGACTACCAGGAGCCGGCGAAGGCGCGGGTTGCTTCCGCGCTCCCCGAGGCAACCCCCAGGAACACAACCACCAGGACCACGCAGACGAGCAGCACCACCCCGACGACCAGCAGCACCAGACAGCATCCGCACTCGCCCAGGTTGCCAATCAGTTCTAGTATCTCTTCCATCCTTCCTTTGCTCCTTTCAAGCCTATGGTTCTCCTCGTCATCCAACTCCAACCACGCCTATGCTTGCATTATACCAGGGTTCTCCAGAGTAAGGATGCGCAAAGGATGCTCGAAGGATGCGCAAGGGATGCTCACGTGACGAGCGCCATATAGACAAAGCGCACCCCGGCGGCCCCGATAGCCAGCGCCAGACCGCGGACAATCCAGGCTCCATGCAGGTGACGGGAAAGCTGTGCGCCCGCCTGTGCCCCGAATATCACCCCGATGGAGAGGAAGAGGACCTGGAAGGCCCCCCGCGCCAGCGTACCCGTCACCAGGTGGGTTCCCGCTCCGCTCATCGAGGTGATCGCCAGGATGAATTGGGAAGTGGCCGTGGCGATGTGGACCGGGAACTGGAGCACGTAGATCATCATCGGAACGTGCAGCACCCCGCCGCCGATGCCGAGGAAGCTGGAGAGAAACCCCACCAGCAGGCTCGCCCCCAGGCCAGCGGCAAACCGACCCCGGGGGAGCAGGCGGGGAAGCTCCTGTGCTCCTCCTCCTTCCGCTTTGCCGCGGGCAGGCTTCAGGAAGAGAAACGCTGCCATACCCATCATAAACAGGCCAAACACCAGGATGAAGGTGTGGCGGTCTACCAGGGTGGTGGCTCCCGCCCCCAGGATAGCCCCGGGCACGGTGGCTATGGCAAAGGGAATGCCTACCCGATAGTCTATCCGCTTCATCCGCCCATACGCCCACGACGCCGAGACGGAGTTCAGAAAGACCACGGCCAGCGAAATGGCCGTAATGACCGCCGGGTCCTCGAAGGTGTCCGCATAGACCATGAGCATGACCGGCACGAGCACAAAGCCGCCCCCTACCCCTACCAGGGAGCCATAGGTCCCGGTGAAGAATCCCAGGAGCACGAGCAATCCCCCCTGCACCAGCGCTGGAAGGGTTTCCAGGGTTTCCATGATTATGCGTCTCCTCCCTCACGCGGGGGCCACGCGGCCCGCACCAGCGCCGGGAGCACCACTCCCGATGGGCCGCGGAGGTGGTAGGCGTGGGGGGATACGTGCGGGGTGACATCCAGGTTGATGACCACCAGCGTGGCTCCGGCCTGCTGCGCCATCGGAGGGAGCGAGGCCGCAGGCTGCACCACCCCGGACGTCCCCACCGAGAAGAACAGGTCGCAGGTGGTGGCGGCGTCCATGGCCGCGTGCAGGGCGGATTCTGGCAGCATCTCCCCGAACCAGACGACATCCGGACGGAGCAGACTGCCCGTGGTGGGGCAGCGTGGGGGCACCTCCCCCGTTTCTTCCCACTCCTCCACAACCACCTGGTCATCGAAGCGTTTCGTCCGCGCAATATTCCCGTGCAATTCAATCACTCGCTGGCTGCCTGCCCGCTGGTGCAGTCCGTCCACATTCTGAGTTATCAGCGTCAACCGCGGTACGCGCTGCTCTAGCTCGACCAGCGCCGTGTGGCCGGGGTTGGGCTGCGCCTGCGCTACCAGGCTGCGCCGCCACGTATACCACTCCCACACCAGGCGCGGGTTGCGCTGAAACGCGCCGGGGGTTGCCAGTTCTTGTGGGTCATACTGCGCCCAGAGACCCGTCTGGGCCTCCCGGAAGGTGGGGACGCCGCTTTCGGCAGAGGTGCCCGCGCCGGTGAGCACGGCGACGTGCCGGGCCTTCCGTATCGCCTCAACCAGTTCCGGGGGGATGTTGAGCGTGTCGGGTCGTTCTTCAGCCAGAACCATAATCCTGCTCCTTCTGTTGCTCTTGTGCCGTTCCTGGTCTCCCCAGGTCTGCTCTATCCTAATCATACCAGAAGCTTTGCCATGGTCTGTCACCTCCCCGCCCAGAACTTGCACATCTCCCCCCTTTCAAGGTATGATGTACAGGGTGTCATCAGAAGCGAGAAACGAATGCTATCAGGTAATATCAGATACCCTGGAAGAGAAGAAAAGGAAACAGCCCTTGAGAGAGCTACCCGGAGAGACAGGCACACCCGCGGTCCGAAAAATTCTCGCCCGTGCTCAGCAGCAGGCCGTCTCTCGCCAGTCGGACTATGTCGAACCGGAGCATATCTTGCTTGGCCTCCTGGAGGTGCAGGGGCATACGGCGCTCAACGTTCTGGAAGCGCTGGACCAGGACCTCGCCCGGCTGCGCCAACAGCTTGAAACTTGCCTCCCACCCCCGCAGGACGAGGCAGGGGGAGCAGCAGACGAACCAGAACGCCCCTACAGCGAGGCCGGACAACGCACCCTCCGGGACGCCCGCAAGGAGGCGTACCACCTGGGACACGCGCAACTCGACGCGGTTCACCTGATGATGGGGATGCTCTACGAAGAACAGGGAGACGCCTACGCCGCCCTGACCGGGGACGGTCTTTCGCTCTACGATGTCCGCACGCACGTGCTCCAGTCCAGCGCCTTCAAAAAGCGCAACCGACCCGCAAGCGGGGCTATCCCCCTCCCCAGTTTCCGCTTTCTGGCGCTGGCCGGCACGATGCTGCTGAGCGGACTGGCGCTCTACCTGGAGTTGAGCGCCGCGCTCGTCCCCCTGCTCACACTGCTCTTTGTGATGAGCGGGTGGGTGGTGTCCGTCTGTATCCACGAATTTGGTCACGCGCTGGCCGCCTATGCGGGGGGCGACTATTCCGTACGGGAGGCGGGCTACCTCACCCTCGACCCCTTCAAATATACCCATCCCCTCCTCAGCATCGTCATGCCCATCGTGTTTCTGCTGCTTGGCGGTATCGGGTTGCCGGGCGGGGCCGTCTACGTCCACCCGCAAGCGCTGCGCAGCGACGGATGGCGGAGCTTCGTTTCGGCAGCCGGGCCGCTCGGCACGGTGCTCTTTGCCCTGCTCGTCGTCGTCCCCTTCAACCTGGGGCGGTCGCCGGCCATCTTCCTGCCCGGCCACACCCCGAATAGCGCGTTCTGGTCGGCGCTCGCCTTCCTGGGCTTCTTGCAGATAACTGCCCTCCTGCTCAACCTGATACCCATTCCCCCTCTTGACGGCTTCGGCATTCTGGAGCCATTTATTCCCCAGGGTATCGCCGCAACCCTGCGCCAGTACAGCAGCATGCTGTTTCTGCTGCTGATAGTTATGCTCTGGGTGGGCGGCCCGATTACGGACGCATTCTGGATGGAAACCTTTGCCCTTTCAAGAAAGGTTGGCCTCCCCATCGACTTTATCGTTGCGGGAATGGACCAGTTTTTCTTCTGGAGATAGCGACAGATTATGCCAAATGCACACGATTTACGCCAGACCCTCGCCCGCCTCGACGGAAAAGGCTACAAAGCCTACAAAGACATCCAGGGAGCCTACGAGTTCGACACCTTCACGCTGTTCATTGACCACGTGCAGGGCGACCCCTTCGCGGCCCCCTCGAAAGTCCGCCTGCGCGTCCCGCAGCGCGTGGCCAACCTGCCCGAACCGCTCTTCAACACCGCCACCCGCCGCGTGGCGCTCCAGGACTTCCTGGGGCGGTGCGTCGAGCAGGCCATCCGCCAGACCGTGCAGGGCAGACGCGGGATGGGCAAGAGCGGGGTTGTCGCCATCGATGCGGGCCGCCAGGAGGTATTACAGCGCACCGCTGTGGTGCTGACCCCGCGGTGGGTCGAAGCCCGCCTGCACGTCGGGCTGCCGGCCTCGGGCCGCACCATTCTGGGACGCCAGGCTGAAGAAATCCTGTGTGGCGAACTGCCCCGCATCGTTGAACGGAGCCTGCGCTGGCACAACCTCCCCCAGGAAGAGGGAGAAGAATTTGTTGCCTGCATCGAAAACCAGGAGTTTATGCGGGCCCAGCTTGAGAAGCGCGGCCTGGTGGCCTTCATCGCCAACGGGTCTATCCTCCCCCGCGAGAGCGGAGCCAGCACCCGCCCGCTCCCCAGAGGCACAGCGGTTCCCTTCCAGTCGCCCGAATCGCTCCAGGTGACGCTTGCCGTGGCCAACCCCATCCCCGGCCATACCGAACCAGACGCCTCCATTACGGGCATGGGCATTCCCAGAGGCGTGACCTTGATTGTGGGAGGCGGCTACCACGGCAAGTCAACCCTGCTCCAGGCATTGGAGCACAGCGTCTACCCCCACATCCCCGGCGATGGGCGCGAATATGTCATCACCAGCCGCAGCGCGGTCAAGATACGCGCCGAGGATGGCCGACGGGTGGAGCAGGTCAACATCAGCCCGTTTATCAGCAACCTGCCCTATGGTCGGAGCACCGCCGCCTTTTCGACCGACGACGCCAGCGGCAGCACCAGCCAGGCTACCAGCATTGTCGAGGCGCTGGAAGTGGGCGCAAAGGTGCTTCTGCTCGATGAAGACACCTCCGCCACCAACTTTATGGTGCGCGATGCCCGCATGCAAGCCCTCGTCCAGAAAGCACACGAACCCATCACCCCCTTTCTCGACCGCGTCCGCGAACTCTATGACACCATGGGCGTCTCAACGGTCCTGGTGATGGGAGGGTCGGGAGACTACTTCGATGTGGCCGATACGGTCATTATGATGCGCGACTACCACCCCCACGATGTCACCGCCGAGGCCCGCGACATCGCCCGGAGCTATCCCACCCATCGCAGCGCCGAGAATGTCACCTCCCTGGAGCAGATTACCCGACGCACGCCCCTGCCCGAAAGTTTCGACCCCTCCCGCGGGCGGCGCGAAGTCAAGATTGACGCCAGAGCGGTTGACCTGATCCTCTTTGGCAACGACGCGATTGACCTGCGCGGGATTGAACAGATTGTGGACCTGAGCCAGACCCGCGCCATCGGCTACGCCATCCATATGGCAACCGAGAAGTTTATGGATGGTCGCGCCACGCTGAGCGAGGTGGTTGATATGGTTGAGCAGTTTTTTGACCAGCACGGGTTGGATGCACTGGACCCCTTTCACCGCAAGGAACACCACCCGGGTAACTTTGCTCGTCCGCGGCGGTATGAGCTAGCCGCGGCGATTAACCGACTCCGCACGCTCCAGATACGGCAGCGCCCGGATGACCCGTCTACGAACGCGAAAGAGCACCGCTAAGACTAAGACCAGCAGACCAGCAAACCAGTACACCAGCACCATAAGCTGAATAAGGGAACAGTAGAAGGTATGAGCAAGCAATCTTCAGAAAGAGCCACCCCCCACCCGCTGCCACCACCGGAAACCGACTTGACAGCCGGGTCGGAGACGGTGCGCGTCGTTCAAGAATTGCAGCGGGATGAAGGGGCTATCACCTACGAGGTGGAAAACACGGGCAGTGGCAAACGGCTGGCGCTCAAAGTCCCCGCTCCCTCCGGCGACCCGCACCACGCTCAGGAGCGGCGCGACCTGCTGACCGAGGAAGCGCGGGTGATGCGCCTCCTGAACCGCCTCGAA
>DAOTUF010000451.1:0-5805 GCA_034437495.1 Chloroflexaceae bacterium
TTGACAGAACCCCCCCGGACGACAGGAATGCCAGGGGCTTCCCTCGCGGGACTCCCCCGGCGTTCCCGGCGTCCTGTTTCTACCCGTTCAAACTCCTATCCTGCCCCGCTGTGCTACTACCTGACCAGCGGCATGTAGATGAGCATATGCTCGTCGGTCGGCTCGCTGATGGTGATGTCTGGCACGAACGCCAGAGCAAAATCGGTCATGCTTGCCCCGGACTGGGCCGGGCCTGCATCGGGCGCTTCTGCCTCCTGCTGAAGCGACGAAGCCGGGTCGGAGAAAGGATCCAGCGTGATGGTGACGGTGCCGCCACCCTGGTCATCTGGCGTCACGATGACGTTTTCGAGCGGTACCCAGTTCTGGTTGGCGCTGTCCCAGGAGGCCGGGACGAGCTGGTCCATCGTGATGCCCAGGGCGCTCAGTTGCTCCGCGGTGAAGGGAATGACCAACGTCACCGGCTGCCGGATGGTCCAGATAGGTACGCCCTGCTCCGTGTAGGCCCGCACGCGGTAGGCAAAGCTCACCGGCTCAACCCCGCCGTTGGAAGCCATCTCGGTCAGGTCGGTCAGAGGAGCCACCGTGACCACCACGGTCCCATCATCGGCCAGCGTCCCCGAGGGGATCTGGAGTTGGGAGCCGTCGGAGAGGGTGAAGGTCTGGTCGGTAGCCGCGTCGAACACGAATGCCTGTCGGTCGGGCAGCGTGCCAAACATGCGCAGCACCAGGTCCTCCACCGCCACCGGCTCTGTTGAGGCTTCTGGTTGCATAACCACGGGCCTGCTCATAAAGAAGGCTTCCCCATCGGACGAGACGGCGCGTATCTCCCAGGTCAGCCCCCCCTTCAGGTCAAGCTGATACTGCCCGTCCTCACCCGCCACCGCATGCACCACCACGCCATCGCTGGAGCGGGCCCGCACCAGGGCCGCGTGGGGCAGCCCGTCTGCCTCGTAGATGCTGGAGGGGTAGATGACCCGTCCTACAGCCTGCACATCCGACTCGCGGAATTGCAGGTCTGCCGTTTGCTGCCCCTGCTCGCCGACCGAGACCCTCGCCGGGGTCGGGTCAATCAGGGGGGAAAGCCCCAGGAAACGCCGCAGCAGGTTGCTGGTGTGGGCATAGACGTGGTAGGTCCCCGCCGGGACTTGCAGGCGGTAGTGTCCATCCAGCCCGGTGAGCGACCAGCGGACCAATGGTGGGTCATCCTCCTCCCCATCGCGGTCGTCTGAAACCTCGCGGGCTACCACCGGGACCAGCGGCATCGGGCTTCCTTCGGGACGCAGGAGGTTGCCCGGGCCGGTCACGTGGCCCTCAATGCTCCCAAGCGTGTCGCGCCCGACCACCTCGAAATCGACGCCCGAAACGGTGGTACCCTCGCCGCCGCGATATTCTACGAACACCTTGTGCATCCGTGGCGGCTCTACGATGTAGTCACTGAGCGGTGAGAGGAAGAGGCGCACCCGCCAGGTGCTCCCACCCTTGCCGCGCTTGTCCGTCGAGGCCACGGCCAGGTCGTAGCTCCCCTCGTCGGAGTTGATCCAGGTGTGGGCCAGGCCGCCGCTGTCGCTGGTCGCCCAGACCAACCCCTCCTGCCCGGTTACGGTCTGGTTGGACGGGCCGAGCAGAACCCCCTTGATATGCGAATTGTGCGGGACTATCGGGATGGTCACACTGAGGGCGTCGCTGCTTTCCACCTCCACTGTCACCTGACTGACCGGGGTGTAGGGGACCCGCGGCGGGAACTCCACCCCGATGGTGTAGGTCGGGGCGGCGCTGGACGACAGCGACAGGGTAAACGCTCCGTCGCGGAGGCGGGCGGTAGCGCCGAGAATCGGGCCGGACAGTCGCATGTGCGGGTCGTAGTACCACGCATAGGCATGCCCGTTGACGCCTTCGGCCAATGGCTCACCCGTGTGGCTATCGACCGTCTGACCGTGGATGGTGACGTCGGCCTCTGCACGGATAATGGACAGGTCTTGCGTAACCGTGGCGGTGTCGGTCTCAACCAGCACCAGCCGGGGCAGTTCTCCGATAGCGTAGGGTTGGTCGGGGAGGGGCATAGCCTGGATAGCCCAGGTCCCCGAAACTACCTTCATCTGGTAGAAGCCGCTCTGCTCCTCTCCATAGGGCGGCCCCGGGGCATAGGGAGAGTTCGGGTCGTAGGGAGACACCGGGGCGGTCGTGCGGGTCTGGGCATAGCCCGGCCCATCGATGCGCCACGCCCGCACAGGGATGCCCGCGGGGGCCACGCCTCCACCGCGGATGCGGACCTGCCCGCTGATGGTCGCCCGATACTTCGCAGGCTCACCGGTCTCCGTCTGGCGAACTGGTTCGAGTGCCACGGTGGGGGCGGCTTCGCTGGCAGCTCGGACGCTTCCCCCCACCACGGTGCTCATACCGGCCCCCCACAGCACGAGCACCGCCAGCAGGATGGCTCCCAGGCGTTGGAGCCACAACCAGCGATACCTCTCCCTTACTCCTGCTTCGTTTTCCTGTTCCGGCTCACGATTCGTCGTTCCCTTCATGGACAACCTCCTTCTGTTCCTTCTGTTCCTTACTGTGTTTGTGTCTGGCGATAGTTTGCATGATCCAACGAATCTGCCTGGATACCGCGACCGGTCCATGGCGCTCCTGCTCTGCTGGCCTGCTGTGCGGCCCGCCTGGTCACGGCCTCATGGTCTCCTGCCCTCCCGCGGGGGCGACGTGAGGGGCCGGGCCGGGTCCGGACAAGCACAACCATGCATCCCTTCCAGTTATCCCTATTGTCTGAAAAAAAGGCCGCTGATGGTTGTTATTATGAGGGCAAACCGGTGACTTTGCAATAGGCTTATAGTACAGGGTGGCGTCCCCCCTTTCGCTACGATACCTGGTCGTGGCTCACCATGATATAATGGGGTCATAACCGGGTTTCGTACAAATATACTGAAATCACAGAAAGGGGGCGCTGCCTATGCGAATCATCTACCTCGGTTCTCCTGAATTTGCCATCTCGCCATTGAAAGCGCTGGTCCAGGCAGGGTATGATGTCGTCGCGGTGGTGACGCAGCCCGACCGACCGGCCGGGCGCAAGCAAACCCTGACCCCGCCGCCTGTCAAGCAAGCTGCTCTGGAGATGGGGATACTGGTGCTTCAACCGGAGCGGCTCCGCGAACCGGCGGAGGTGGAACAGCTTGCCGCGCTGCGCCCGGATGCCGGGGTGGTGGCGGCCTATGGCAAAATCCTGCGGAAGGCAGTGCTTGATATCCCCCCGCTCGGCTACCTGAACATTCACCCTTCGCTGCTGCCGCGCCACCGCGGGCCGGCGCCGGTGGCCGGGGCTATCCTGGCGGGCGACTCGGAGACCGGCGTGACCATTATGAAGCTCGACCCGGGGATGGACAGCGGCCCGATAGTGACCCGCGTTGCTGTTCCGCTGGAGCCGACCGCTCGCACGGCCCCGCTCACCGAGGAACTTTTCCAACTCGGGGCGCGGGCGCTGGTCGAGGTGCTCCCGCGCTATGCCAGCGGGCAGATTGAGCTGCAAGAGCAGAACCACGAACAGGCCACGGTGACGCGCATGCTGAAGAAGGCCGACGGGTTGGTCGACTGGACGCAGCCGGCGCAGGTCATTGAGCGGACAACCCGCGCCTACGACCCCTGGCCGGGCACCTCGGCCATCTGGCGCGGTCAGCCGGTGAAGCTCATGGCAGCGTGTGCGCACCCGGGGTGGCAGGGTTCTGCCCCTCCAGGCACCATCATCGGGAAGGAGCGCGGCCCCCTGGTAGCGACCGGTGTGGGAGCACTCGAACTGCTGGAGTTGCAGCCGGCGGGGAAACGTCCGATGAGTGGCCATAACTGGTTGCTCGGGCAGCGGGACGTGGTTGGGCAGCAGTTTGAGATGCCTGTTCCTGACGCCTCTTCGGAAGGGGAAGGGTGAGGGAGAGGGTGAGGGTGAGGGCTGGACCAGGTTATGATCAGGTTATGGTATAATGAAGGGCGTTATGGAAAGCAGCGATGAGATGTACCGGCTCGGGGTTCAGGATGCTGAGCAGGGGAGTTTGAATCTTTTCTACTATCAGCACTACTACTACTACCGCCAGGGATACGACCGGTCCCGCCGCCTCCAACAAAACGCCCTCCTGTTGAAGACGCTCTCATCCCGTCGCCTGCTGTTCTTTTTCGCAGTGGTGCTGGTTCTTGCGGCGGTCCTGGGAGGTGTGGGGGTCCTGGTTTCGCAGGATTCAGAGGCCAGCATGGTCCCGACCAGCATCGCCGGCCTTCCCCTCGAGCACCGCGTTGTAGAAAAGGTGTCCCCTTCTCCGCTTCCTCCTACGGCAACCCCGCTCCCTCCGACCCTGACCCCGGCGGTGCCCACCCTGCACACGGGGGGCATGGCCGAAGTGGTGAATGTGGGCGAGGCGGCCCTGCTCGTCCGCAACGAACCAGGCTTGCATGCTGCCGTTCAGGTGCGCCTGACCGAGGGCACCCGTGTCACCATTCTGGAGGGGCCGGTGGATGCCGACAGCTACCGGTGGTGGCGTATCGAAAGCGAACACGGCGCTGGTTGGAGTGCCGAACGCCGCTCCGACGGAACCCCGTGGTTGCGACCGATGCGTTCCCCATCGCCCGTGCCGCCCCCCGAGGCTGAGCCAGATGAGCCAGCAGCGCCAGATGAGCCTTCCTTGCTCCCCACTCCCGATACGCTTCCCCTGGAGAGCCGCGAGGGGGGGGAGTTCGGGAGCCAGAGAGCCTCCCCGACTGCGCACCACCATTGACCCCATTGACCCCATTGACCCCATTGAATGCCATTGAATGCCATTGGACCACGGAAATCACGGGTGCGGTGGCGTGGAAGCCTGCTCGTGGTAGTAGCCGCGATAGGTCTCCGGGAGCAGGCGGGCAATCCTGACCATCATATCGGTGGTGAGGTCGTTGACCATACGAACGGACATTTTTCCGTCGTTTGCGGGAGGATCGATGATGTAGGGGGTCCCAACCCGGATGCACAGTTCTTCCCGCCGCAGCGCTCCCGCAAGCCCGTGCTGCGACCCGGTGATGGCTACCGGGATGAGGGGGACTTCGCTGCGCACGGCCAGACGGACGGCCCCGCCAAGCCCGCGCTGTAAGATACCCGTGTGGCTGCGGTGGCCTTCGGGGAAGACCGTCAGGACGGCCCCGTCCTTCAATACCTGCTCACATCCTTCCAGCGCGAGCATATCGCGCCGGCCCCGCTGGATAGGGATAATCTCCATCGTGGTGAAGAACCACCGCCGAACCGGGTGCTCGAACAGTTCGCTCTTGCCAAGCCACGACAGGCGGTGGGACAGGGGCATCAGGGTGCCAATGGCCAGGATATCCAGCCAGTGGATGTGGTTCATGACCACGAGCATGCCCCCCATCGAGCGGGGGGGGAGGTTTTCCAACCCCTCAATGCGCCAGCGCCACCAACCGATGCTGATGAGAAAGCGGACGGGAAAGATGATGAGCCGATATATCAGGCCACAGAGCATACCTTGTCTGCTACTTTCTTTGTGTTCAAATGTACTCGGGTAGTCCTGCACCCAAGAGTGATACGGTCTCCCTTGTACAGGTTCCGAATCTTTTATGGAGGAGTGTGCATCACTTCCATATGCAGGACTACCCGCGCATGAACGCCACCGCCCAGTTCCAGGCAAAGCGGGCATTGCCTGCAGCCTGCCGAAAATACGGCTCCTGCTCAGGGGCCGGGTTCAGTCGGATCTTGTGTGCTCTGCATGGGGGTCGGCGTGCCCATCGGCATCGCCGCAGCCCACCGGCCTCGGCTCTACGCCTGGATGCGCCCCGTCC
>DAOTUF010000452.1:0-6058 GCA_034437495.1 Chloroflexaceae bacterium
ACATTACCGACGAGGCCGAAGAAGAAACGGACGAACAGGACGTTGCGCTGGACGAACATCTTTCAGATGCCCTGCTTGGCGACAGTGTACGGCTCTATCTGCGGGAAATCGGGCAGGTGCCGCTGCTCACCCTGGAGCAAGAAAGAAACCTGGCCTCCCGCATTGCCGCCGGGCGTCCCCCCGACGTCGATGAGGCCACCAGGCGCGATGCTGCCGAGGCCCGCAGGCAGATGGCAGCGGCCAACCTGCGCCTGGTCGTCAGCATTGCCAAACGCTACCGTGACCGTGGCCTTCCGCTGCTCGACCTGATACAGGAAGGCAGCCTGGGGTTGCTGCGGGCCATCGAAAAGTTCGATGTCACCAAGGGCTACAAGTTCAGCACCTATGCGACCTGGTGGATCAAGCAAGCCCTGAGCCGTGCCCTGGCCGACCAGTCGCGCCTGGTGCGCCTGCCGGTGCATCTGGGGGAGACCCTCAACCGTATTCAGGTGGCCCGCCGTCGCCTGACTCAGGAGCTAGGACGCGACCCCAACGACGGGGAGTTAGCCCGAACGTTGGGGATGAGCGAAGAAAAGCTGCGCGACCTGCGCCGCATCGCCCAGGACCCGGTCTCGCTGGCCACACCAGTAGGCGAGGAAGCCGACAGCACGCTGGCCGACTTCATTCCCGACCCGCACGCGCTCGACGCCGACGATGCCGCGGTCAGCGGGATGCTGCGAGTCCAGATAGCCGCTGCCCTGAACCACCTGACCGACCGCGAACGCCAGGTGCTTGAAATGCGCTACGGCCTTTCGGATGGTCAGCCGCACACCCTGGAAGAGGTCGGGAAGGCCTTCGGAGTCACCCGGGAACGGGTGCGGCAAATCGAGGTCAAAGCCCTGCGCAAGCTGCGCCACCCGCGGCTCGGGAAGCTCCTGAAAGACTATCTGGACCAGGTGTGATGCCAGCGGTGAGGGAGGGTGACGTTCGCCCCACCTACCATATGGCTGCTTTGCAGTGGCCTGTCACTCAGGGGAGCGCAGGGGTCTGCGTCCTTTCTGGGTTGCGGCGTCCCTTGCGGTCCCGTCGGCTCCTGTGGCCGCTGGTCCTCCTCGTGGTCCTGCTGGTCGCGTGGGGGTGTGGGGGTGCCCCGGCTCCTCCGCAGCAAACGACGCTGGTGTTCTGGCACGCCTGGCCTTCTCCCGACCACCACATTCTGGCGCACCTGACTGACCGCTACAACCAGGCTCATCCCACCGTGCAGGTCATCCCACAGGCGATGTCTCTGGCCTCCCTGACCCGAGAACTGCGGGCCGCGGCGCTGGTCGGGAGCGGTCCCCACCTGGTGCTGCTCCGCAACCATACGATTGGCCCGCTGGCGCGGGAGGGGTTGTTGCTGCCGCTGGACGACCTCTTTTCCCCCGCAGAACGGGCCACGCTTCTCCCCACCACCGTGCAGGGGGCCGAAGTCGCGCTTCCCGATGGCTCGACGCGCCTCTACGGGGTCCCGCTGACGTTCGATACGCTGGCGCTCTACTACCACCAGGACCAGGTCCCATCACCTCCGGAAGATATCGAAACGCTCCTGCGGGTCGCCCGCGACCTGACCGACGAAACGTCCCGCCCTCCACGGTGGGGACTGGCTTGTACGCTCTCGCTGGACAAAACGATCGGCTACCTCCCGGCCTTTGGTGGGCAGGTCTTCGATGCGCAAGAGAACCTGGTCCTGGATACCACGGGTCGGCCTGGAACCGAACGCTGGCTCCGCTGGCTCGCCACCCTCCGACAGGACCGGCATATCCTTGCGGTCAGCGATAGTATCACCGTTGAAAATGCTTTGAAGGCCAGGCAAGCCCTGATGACCATCGACTGGTCCTACGCCCTGTCCGACTACCAGGCCTTGTGGGGAGATGCGCTAGGGGTGGCTCCGCTGCCGCAGGTGCAGGCCACCCCCCAACCCCGAACCCCGCGCCCCTACGTCCAGAGCCATGTGCTCGGCCTGAACGCCCGCCTGCGGGATGACCGGGCTGCCCGGGATGCAGCCCTGGGCTTTCTCCGTTACCTGGTTTCGGAAGAGGCCCAGAAGGTCTTTCTGGAGGCCGGGAAACAACCCGCGCTGCTGACGCTTCCGCTTGACCCTGGTGCGGGAGCTTCTGCCCCCATCGCTATCGATATGGAGGCTCCCGCTACGACCGTGACCGCGGCCATGGTCTTTCGGCTCCAGGCGCAGCAGGGGCAGGCCATGCCACACATCTCGGTCGGGAGCACCATCGTTCGAGACGCGTTGGAAAAAATGCAACTGGCGGTGCTCCGGGGTCTGGCAACCCCCTCCGATGCCGTCACCCACGCCGCGCAATCCCTCCGCGAACGGCCCGGGCCTCTGGGGAGGACTCCCCAGCCGGAGCAGGATGCACCGGAGCCGGAGCCTTGACCCGCGATGATCCCTTGAAAAGGCGCGGAAATGCGGGGTTGCTACTAGTTGCCCTCCATCAAAAAATGTAGTAGAATGAGCGCGAGATAATCTTATCTGGTAATTGTTTCTATCATGGGAAATGTACCTTTGCATCTTCTCACATGAAGTTCCACAACTGGCTGACGGCCTTTAAGGAGGATATGAATGGCAAGCAGAACCGAGGAAATGGTGCGGAATCTCAAGGCGTTGAGTATGAATACGCCGGACATTGAGGCATCGGCGGTTGTGAGTGTTGATGGCCTGATTATGGCCTCCGCCCTACCATCGGATGTTGAAGAAGACCGCGTGTCAGCAATGAGTGCGGCCATGCTCTCGCTCGGTGAGCGTATCGCTGGAGAACTTCGGCGTGGTCAACTGGACCAGGTGTTTGTCCGTGGCGAAGAAGGCTACGTTATCCTGATGGCTATCGGAGAAGAAGCGGTGCTGACGGCTCTGGCCCACAGTCGGGCAAAACTCGGGTTGGTCTTCCTCGATATGCGGCGCACCGCCAACGAGTTGATCAACCTGGTGTGACCTGACC
The DNA here is from genome assembly GCA_034437495.1 of Chloroflexaceae bacterium. GTDB lineage: Bacteria > Chloroflexota > Chloroflexia > Chloroflexales > Chloroflexaceae > JAAUSY01. Next base: position 2,973 of record DAOTUF010000452.1, read on the forward strand.
TGACCCATGCCATGCCTGGAGCAATGGTGTGCTGGCATGCGCGGCTCCTCTCCCGTTGCCTGGATGAACGAAGAGTCTTGTTTGCTCCTCCTTCGTGCAGAGGCGAACACAGCCAGTTGAGGTAACGCAGCACTGGCTGTGTTGCGTTGTCCCGACACTCGACGAAGAAACGAACGGGGGAAGACAACAATCCCAGGTTGTGTGACCCACTGGTTCCTCCGGGTACCTGCACTCAGGTACCACATAAACGTGTCCCTTCGGAAACTCGTTCCCCCCACCCGGGGCAACGAGTTTCTTCTGTTTCCCGCTCTGCCCTCTGGCCCGCACAGCACGGCGGGCGCAGAGGGCAGAGCAGGTTCAGCCAGATGCACCACGGATAGAGACAATGAGAGACAGAGACCCGGAGGATACGGCCAGTGAGCAACCAGCGAGCGGTAGAGCGGTAGTGGTAGTATCCTGCGTTCTACCGCGACGAGCGAGCCAGGGCTATGAGGCGCTCTTGTTCATCGTCGCCAGAAACTCTGCATTCGTCCGCGTCTTGGCCATCCGCGCAAGCACCAGTTCGGTCCCTTCGTTGTCGCCAAGCATACTCACCATCCGGCGGAGCGTCCAGACCTGACGGAGCATATCGGACGAGAGGAGCAGTTCTTCCCGTCGGGTGCTGCTGCGCTGAATGTCAATGGCCGGGAAGATACGTTTCTCCGAGAGGCGACGGTCAAGGTGCAGTTCCATATTCCCCGTGCCCTTGAATTCCTCATAGATGACATCGTCCATACGGCTGCCGGTGTCGATGAGGCAGGTGGCGATGATGGTCAGGCTGCCGCCGTTCTCGATGTTGCGGGCGGCCCCGAAAAACCGCTTGGGAGGATAGAGCGCCACCGGGTCAATCCCGCCGGAGAGGGTGCGACCACTGGGCGGCATATCCAGGTTGTAGGCCCGCGCCAGCCGCGTAATCGAATCCATCAGGATGACCACGTCCTGCCCGCCTTCCACCAACCGCTTGGCCCGCTCCAGCGTCATATCCGCCACCTTGGTATGGTCTTCGATAGGCTCGTCAAAGGTCGAGGATATGACCTCGCCCTTCACACTGCGCCGCATATCGGTGACTTCTTCTGGTCGCTCACCAATGAGCAGCACCATCAACTGCACATCCGGATGGTTCGTCGTGATGCCATTCGCAATGGCTTTGAGCAGCAGGGTCTTGCCAGCTTTCGGAGGCGACACAATCAGCCCGCGCTGCCCGCGCCCGATGGGGGCAATCAGGTCTACCACACGCGTCGAGAGGATGTTTGGTTCGGTTTCGAGACGAAGCTGCTCGTTGGGGAAGATAGGCGTCAGTTGGTCGAATATCGAGCGCTTGCGGGCAGTCTCCGGGTCTACACTATTGATCATTTCAACTCTCAGTAATGAATAATAGCGCTCACTCTCTTTTGGGGGACGAATCTGTCCCCATACCCGGTCGCCCGTCCGCAGACCAAAGCGTCGAATCTGCGATTGCGAAACGTAGACATCGTTGCTACCGGGCAGCATGCGGTCTCCCCGCAAGAAACCAAACCCATCGGGAACGATATCAAGCACACCGTCACTGAAGGTGTGTCCTGCTTCTTCCGTCTGAGCCTGGAGCAATTTGACAATCAAGTCCTGCTTTTTCAGGCCACTGTAGCCGGTAATATCGAGCTTTCGGGCCATCTCACGCAGGTCCGTGAGCGTTCTGGTTTCTAATTCGGCAATGTTCACGTAGATGTTCTCCTTCAATAATCACTAGAGGGATGCAACGATTCCACCGGGGCTATCCTGATGGTGCGATGAACTATTCCTATCATCAATCGTATGGGATCTGAATCTTATGGGTCACGATGGATTACGATGGATCAGGTTGCGTCATACCACCTCCGGGGGCATCCCGCTCCATGGAATGCGGTGCGGAGTGGTGAGGATGGCTTGTTCCTCGTCGCTGGTATCAACACGGGTGGAACAAACAGGCCCGACGGAAGAGCCTGCTTCGATGTGGATGGCGGACCAGGGATGAAGTGGTCGCATCGCACTGGCTATGGAACTATAACGCTTTTTTCTCCCTCACCTGCTATCGCTGAAGATACGAGGATACGAGGGTTCGTTCCTTCATTACTGATTATGTGCGGTTCAATGGTTGTCTTCGATACACCATGAGGCTACCCTGCGGGGGGGTTGCACTGGGCCTACCGGGTCGGGCAACATAGCTGGTCGAGAATAGGGAGAGGATACGGGCGTCAGGTGCAGTATAGCACAGGTTTCAATATCGTGCAACCTGCTGAAGTCCCCGACCACGCCCGGACGCCTCCGGTCCCCTGCCACTCGCCCCCCCTCCTCCCACTTCGTCCACCCTGGACTGGACCTGGAGGACGGGGGAACCAGGGCAATGCACAAAAGAGCCATATATATGGTCAGTATGGTCAGTATTGAATGAGTGTGAATATCGGATGACCACGGAGCTTTTCACGACCCTGCAAGAAGGTCAGCTCAATCAAAAAGGCCAGTTCCACGACCTGCCCCCCAATTTGCTCAATCAGGGAACAGGTGGCGGCGGCGGTGCCCCCGGTGGCCAGCAGGTCATCAATCACCAGCACCCGCGCTCCCGGGGCAAGGGCATCGCGGTGGATTTCGATACGATTGGTGCCATATTCAAGCTGGTATTCAACCTGGAAGGTTTCGGCGGGGAGCTTGCCCGGCTTGCGCACCGGGATCATCCCGACCCCGAGTTGATAGGCCAGGGGGGCCCCAAAGATAAACCCCCGCGATTCGATGCCGATGATGGCGTCGAGGTGCTGGTCCTGGTATCGGTCGATGAAGGCTTGAACCGCCTGACGAAAGGACGGACCGTGCTTCAAGAGCGTGGTAATATCTTTGAACTGAATACCGGGCTGTGGAAAATCCGGGATGTTGCGAATAAGTTCCGACAGGTCTGATCGGGTCATACTCTGCTACTTTCTACGTGTTCAAATGTACTCAAAAGTACGCTATATACACTTCTGAAATTCCTGCTTCATCCTGCACAGCGTTCTTGAGCGAACGTCTTACACGCAGTCCACAGGCGCGTTTTACGTCCC
>DAOTUF010000453.1:0-2198 GCA_034437495.1 Chloroflexaceae bacterium
CCTGAAGTTCGGCCAGGATGGTCTGGCCCTGCTGGCAGAGATTCAGCACATCCGCGAGGTCGCGGTGCTTCAGGCCATCCGCGACCATATCAAGGCCGCCATCACCCCCGACGAACTGCGGGCTATCTATCAGCAAACAGGGTCAGCGGGGCCGACGAAAGAATAAACAAGACGCATTACTTTTGACACTCCGATTTCAAGGCAAAGACATCCCAGACGATGCCATCATTGCGGCGTGCGTTCGCTGTGGCCTCTGTCTCCCCTCCTGCCCGACCTACTGCGAAACCAGCCTGGAGGTGTCGTCCCCACGGGGGCGCATCTCACTCATGAAGGCGGTGAGCGAGGGGCGCATCGGGCTGAACAGCGAGGTGTTCCAGGAGCAGATGTATCAATGCCTGAACTGCCGCGCCTGCGAAGCGGTCTGTCCGAGCGGGGTGGAATATGGGAAGATTGTGGAGGCAAGCCGCGCCCAGATTGAGCAGGTACGGGGGAAGCCTGTCCCCCTCCCCTCCGCCGCACCCGTGTCCGAAACCCCGCCACCCCTCCCCTGGTGGCTGCGATTGCTGCGGTGGGGAGTGTTTGGCGGCCTCTTTGCGCACCTGTCGTGGTTTCGGGCGTTCTCCCGTGTGCTGGCGCTCTATCAGCGCAGCGGGGTGCAGTGGCTCGTCCGCACCAGTGGTCTCCTCCGATGGGTGGGGATGCACGAGATGGAGGCGATGCTCCCTCCCATGAGCCGCACCTTTGTCGTTCCCCAGGGGCAGGTCTGCCCCGCCCACGGGACGCGCCGCTTCACCGTGGCCCTGCTGAGCGGCTGCATTATGAGCACCGCCTTTGCCCACGTCCACGAGGCGACCATCCGCGTGCTGCAACGCAATGGCTGCGAGGTCATTATCCCCCCCGACCAGCAGTGCTGCGGGGCTTTGCACATCCACAGCGGGGAACTGGAAGGCGGGCGCAGCCTGGCCTGCCGCAATATCGCGGCCTTCGAAGGGTTGGGGGTAGACGCGGTTATTGTCAATGCGGCTGGCTGCGGCAGCACGCTCAAGGAGTATGGCAACTTGCTTCACAGTGACCCCGCCTGGCACCGGCGGGCACAGCGCTTCTCCCGCCGCGTCAAAGATGTGAACGAGTTTCTGGCGGGCATGGAGTTGAACCGCGCGGCACTGGGGCCGCTGCCGCTGCACGTGACCTACCAGGAACCCTGCCACTTGGCACACGCGCAGCGCATCACGAGGGAGCCGCGGGTACTGCTCCGTGCTATCCCCGGCCTGCGCCTGCGGGAGATGCGCGAGAGTGCGCTCTGCTGCGGGAGCGCGGGGGTCTACAACCTCACGCACCCGGAGATGGCGCAACAGTTGGGGGAACGCAAGGTATCGCACGCGCTGGACACCGTCGCGGAGGTGATAGCCACAGCCAACCCCGGCTGTGCGCTCCAGATGGCGGCTGAACTGCGGCGGCGCGGCAAAGCGGTGGCGGTGCGCTCGATTGTGGAACTGCTGGACGAGGCATACCAGCGGGGGGAGGGGTGAGTGCCCAGGGGTATGTCAGGGTCGCGGGAAGCGCCCTGATAAGCACCAGCGCCCGCTGTCTTTACTTTTCCGGTCCCCCTACCCTGCTTTGTGACACTCCGCAGCCATTGCCGATTGGCGGGGAGCAGGAGCACCGCGCAACAACCCCGCCGTACTCAAGTCCTCATCTACGTCGGGCCAATGAATACCATACCCACCCCCACAAACGTGCCAGTCGGCCTCGCTGCTCCGGGGTAGCGTGCAGCAGCCGCGGGTACCATACCAGGGGAACACTGATGCTCCTCCCATCAAGCAAATCCACATGGAGCAGGTCATCGCTTACTCGTACATCCTTGACGCGCTCACCCGGATGGAGGTTTGAAGTAGTCATTCCATGCCTCCAGTAACAGTTGTTGATTCTCTCGCACTATCTGCTCTATTCTTCGGAGTTCTCTCGCACTGAACCCCAGATTGTGGGATAGGTTCACTGGCTCAAGCCAGAACTTTGCCGATTCACTCTCACCGAATCTTGCGCGGTGGAAGCCACGCCACTTCAGTGGTAGTGGAGGAAACCGCGCTCCTCTTTTCTTTTACTCCAACCATTCCACAACGTCGTCCTGGGCTGGTTTTTCGCCTTACGGCGGGAAAACCAGCAAACCCACTCGCCTTGCGGCGGTCACGTGAGCCTCG
>DAOTUF010000454.1:0-6878 GCA_034437495.1 Chloroflexaceae bacterium
CATCGTGCCCGATAGCGCCTGGGGCTGGCTCGCGCACCCCAGGGTATCGTGACCGGCTGAACGGAGCCTCGAAAGGCCAGGTCTGGTCATACCTCGGCCTGCCCGACGGAGCGTGCAAGCCGCCTGACTCCAGTCAGTGCGGTGTATGACCACGCTGTTGCGCTGGTATCTTGCAAGAATCATGCCACACCAACAAGCTCCAGATAGCTCTGACAGGTAGAACGCAAGAATTTGCCAAAAATCACGTATCAGGCTCCTGCTTCTTTCTTCTTCTGCCTCAAGCGTACCGCAACGTCCCGGCCTGTCAAGAGCCTGTGAGTGGACAAATTGTCAAGACTCAGGGGAGAAGAAACCTGAAACCACTGCGCTCTCCTGCGGTCCAGTATACGGCGCAACCCCCTCCACGCCTATACGCCACATGGCTTATCCGGGGGTATGTCACATGGACCATATTTGATCCATCAGCACCGTTCCTTAATGATATAATATCGAAGCGAGAGAACCACGGTCGGGGACCGAAACCTATTCAATAGCAAGAGGCGGTGAAAGCGAGAAAGGTATGGATGCTCAGGATATCTTTATTGGTCGTGACGAAGCGCTGCACCTCATCGATACGATGCTCCGGGACGCCCCCGGCTCCCGGCACATGCTGCGGGTCGGGGGGGAGGCGGGGTTTGGCAAAACGTGGCTCCTCCGCCACCTCTACCACCGCTACCGCACCGACACCGGCGTGCTCGTGGTGCGCATCGACTATGGGGAGGCGCGGCCTCAGAGCTTGCCCGGGCTGAGCCTCCACGTCATCGAACAGTTCGGCGCGTATATGACCGAGCAGCAGATTGCGGAATATCACCAGCGCATGGCCGACTGGGAATCCCTGCTCAAAACGGAACCCGACCCCGACCGCGTGCGCGAAGAGCAGCAGAAAATCTACCACTTTGGTATTGACCTCATCTGGCAGATCAGCCAGGAAAAGCGCACCCTGGTCTTGAGCGATGCCATCGACACCGAAAATGCCCTGGAAGATATCCAGCGCACAAACCTGCTCGCCGCCAATCTGCCCAACACGGTCATGATTATGGCCGGACGCCCTACCCCCTTTACCGCCGGGGTGTTTGCTGAGATTTCCGAATTCTACCGCCGGTGGACCGTGCATGACCCCTATGAACTGGGAGCGTTCACCCCCGACGAAACCAGCGCCTACCTTGACGCGGCAGTGCCGGCTCCGCTCCCCCCCGACCTCCCCCAGAAAATCGCCCGGCTCACCGGGGGGCACCCGCTCCTGGTCGCCCTCAGCGCCACCCGGATGGTGCAGCGTCAGGATTTTGCCGCAAGCCTTCAGCGTGAGGCGTATGCGCCACTGGTGGCGAACGGGGCCGGGCCGGAGGAGGGGCCGGAGGAGGGGCCGGAGGAAGAGACGGACGAAGAAGCGGCGCTGCTCCCCTATTGCCAGCGGTTTGAAGCGGCGCTGGTAGAGGATATCCGGGCACTGCGGCGGCCCATCGACCGGGCCGTGCTCTATCTCTCCCACCTGAACCAGCGCTATGACCTGGACATCATGCGGCGCGTGCTGGAGCTTGAAGCGAATGAGCACGGGGAAGCCGAACTGCGCCGTGTGGATGAGGAACTCAAGCGCCTGGTGGTCGTGCGCCCCTCCCTGCTGACCGAAGGGCGGCTCCTGCACGAAGAAGTTCAGCGGTTGCTGCGGGACCACGTCTGGCCGGTGGTGGACCCGGACGGGGCACTGCGCCTGTCGCTGGCGCGGACGGTGATAGACACCTACTACCTCCCGGAAATCGAGCGTCTGAACACGATTGTCCAGGACAAACTTTCGCGCAGCCTGAAGCCCACGCTAGTCACAGGACCGTCCGACCACCGCGACCGCCTCCCCATCCCTGACGAATACTGGCCCAAACGGGATTTGCAAATCGAATGCCTCTCCTATCAATTTCGCATCTCCGAAAAGGATGGATGGGCCTACCTGAACAGCCTGTTTGACGAGGCGCTCACCTATCACTATTCGCTCGACCAGATGGACGCGCTGGTCAAGGCCGTTCCCCGAGTGGCCCCGCAGCAGGTAGCATCCGCCCAGTTTCAGGTGCGGTTGTCGCAGATTTTGCTCGAAAAGGGCGAGGTGCAGCGGGCCGCTCACCTGGCCGAAAGAGCGCTGGAACTGCCCGACCTCGACCCCGCCGATGCCGCCAGAGCCTTCATCGTGCTGGCCGACACAACGACCGACCCCGCCGACAAGGTGACGAACTTCAAAGTTGCGCTTGAGATGGCCGAAGCTGCCGAAGACCCCGTGCTCGAACTCAAGATACACAACCGCCTGGGGTTGGCCTTTCGGCGTCAGGGGCACTGGAACGAGGCCGAAGAAGCCTACCTGCAAGTGCTGCGGCTCCTGGACGAAGACCAGGACCCCAACCAGTATGCCGCCACCCTCAATAACCTGGCCTTCGTCTATATGCTGAATGGCAACCTCATCCGCGCCGACAACATGGCCGAACGTGCCCTGCGGATGCGCCGCGAACAGGGCAACATCCACGGGCTTGGCTTCAGCTACTCCACGCGGGGACGCATTGCCGAGGCGATGGGCGACCATGTGCTGGCCCTGCGCCACCACCGCACCGCCGTAGACCTGTGCGAACTGGTAGGAGACTCCAACAACGCGGCTCTGATGCAGGTCAATGTGGCCGCGGCCGAGTGCCAGGCCCAGAAGTTTGACACGGCCCGCCTCCTGCTCGCGCGGGGCCTGCGCAACGACCGCCCCAATATTCGGGCGCGGGCGCTTCAGCAGGCATCTCGCATTGATGTGGAAGAGGCAAAGTCGCTGGCAAGTCAGGGGGCTTCTCCCCAGGAAGTTCGAGCGAAATATGACCAGGCAGAGCAGCACGCGCTCCAGGCGCTTGAGCGGGCCCGCGAAGTGCTGGACGACCACCTGATTGCCAGCGTGCTGGTAGACCTGCTGCTCATTGCCTTTCTCAAAGACCAGCAGAAGGACGAGGAACGGTGGAACGAACTTCAAAACATCCTGAAAGATCATCAATACAAGCTGGAGAAGGGACGTATGGTTGAGCTAGAAGGCAATCTGGCGTATGCCAGAGGCAACATCCTGAAGGCGTTTGCCGCCTACCTGGAAGCGGGTGAGATGCTGGCGGCCTACAGCCAGTCGAGCTTCCGGGCGCTGTTTGAACAGGTGCGCGACCGCTTCTTCGACGCCTCAGCCGAGACACAGCGGGAAATCTGCCAGATGATCAACACGCGATATGCCGACCTGCACCCGGCCTCGCCCCTGGTTGCGCTCAAAGAGCTATGTTTGGATGTCCTGGTCCGCTTCTCGTGAACGCCGTTTGCCGTTTTTCTGTAGTGGGAGACCCATTGTCATGACCATAGCACCACCCACCGGGGTTGAACTCCGCAGACCACGACCACCGCAAAACCAGAACCAGAACCAGAAATCGTCCCGCCCCGTCCCCCTGGACTTTGACTGCGACTGCGCGACCACACCGGACGCGCTGGACGCCCCTGTTGGCGGTGGAGGGGTGCCGACTATCTATGCCCTTGAACTAACCGCCGCCTGCAACAACCGCTGCGCCGGGTGCGGCAATGTCTTTTCCCCCGCTCGCCCACCGTCTCTCCCCATGTCCGCGGACGAGTGGATGCATGTGCTGGACCTCATTGCCCCCCATGCGCGGCGGCTCAAGCTGACCGGAGGAGAACCAACCTGTCACCCCCACTTTGCGACCATCGTCGCAGCCATTCAGCAGCACGGCATCCCCTTCACGCTCTTCACCAACGGACGCTGGAGCCAGCCGGACGCGCTCATTGCGCTGCTGCGGCGCACCCCCGCATGCACCGGCGTGCTGGTCTCGCTGCACGGCGCAGCGGCGGAGGCGCACGAGGCCTTCACCGGGGTTCCTGGCTCGTTTGCCGAAACCGTGGAGAACATCCGTCGGGCAGCGCGGAGCGGTCTCCCCGTCCATACCAGCACGGTCATCACCCGCCAGAACGCCTCCCAGATTGAGGCGCTGTCCCGCCTGTCGCAGTCGCTCGGGGCCGGGGGAGCCGTGTTCAACCGCTTCATTGGTCGCCCCCTGCCCCACCTGACCCCCTCCCTCCCCGCCTTTCTGCACGCCATCCACGAAATCGGACAGCTTGGCAGAGCCGGCTTTCCCATCCGTATCGGGACGGCTTTGCCACCGTGCGGTGTGGAGGCCGCGGCGGAGGGGTGCCTTGCAGGGACGGCCTACGGCACGATTGACCCGTGGGGCAATGTGCGCCCCTGCAACCACGCCCCACAGACCGCCGGGAACCTGCTCACGGAGCCGCTCACAGCTATCTGGCGCTCTCCCACGATGGAGGCGTGGAGGAAGCTGGTTCCGGAGCCGTGCCGGGCGTGTCCGCTTTTCGGGTCGTGTGGGGGAGGGTGCCGCGCCGAGGCGGTGCTCAACCAGTGCGCGGGGGACCCGCTGATGCAGACTCCCTTCCCATAACCCGTGCAAGCTGCGTACTCCGGTTGGACGACCCGACGCAGCCCACACGGAACCAGAAAGGAGCGACCGATTATCTTCCACGGGTTCAAACCCCGTTGTGTCCCGCATTCTACCATGCTTTTGTGCGACCCCAACCGGGGAGAATCTCCCCTTCCCAACAGTCCTACGGAGTTTTGCCGGTGCATATACGTACCATGGCGTATAGCCTTTGTCCCCATCGTTCGCTATACTACCAACCAGAAGGTTCACGCGGACACTGCCGTCCCGACTGATATATGATATGCATCTATCGAAGGAAAACCGGGACAACGTGGTCCTGGTTTTCTTCCCTTCCTTGCCCTTCCTTGCGCAGGAGATTGCACAATGATACAACACTTTCACAATCTACGGATTCGCACAAAAATCCTCTCCGTGGTGGCGCTGGTCCTGCTCCTGAATGTTTTCGTTGCCGTGGTCGTCTACCGCAGCATTCTGGCATCGCAGGAGCGCGAACATGAGGTGAGCCGCACCCACGAAATTATCAATCTGACGGATAATCTGTTGCTCCAACTGGTCAATATGGAGACGGGTGAACGAGGGTTTGCCCTCACCGGCAACGAAGTCTTTCTCGAACCCTACACCGAAGGGTACCGTGAATATGAGCAGACGCTTACGCAGTTGCAGGAGATGGTGAGCCACAACCGCTCCCAGACCGAGTTGCTTCAGGAAATAGACGAAGAGGTGCAGATCTGGAATGACGAAGCCCTGGAAACGATCATCGCCCTCCGCCGCGAAGTGGAGGAAGGCCAGGCCACGATGAGCGAGGTCGAAGACCTGATATCCCGTCAGATTGGCAAAACCCGTCTCGACGCCATCCGCTTGCTCATTGCTGATTTTCGGAGCGTCGAATTCGCCTTGCTCGAAGAGCGCCGCCAGGAATCGCAGCGAGCCGCCATGGTAGAAAAGGCCACGCTGTTTGGCGGGACAGGACTGGCCCTCTTTATCGGGTTGCTGGCCGTCTTCTTCGTTGCCAGCAACATCGCCCGTCGGGTCAACATGGTGGCTCACGCTGCCAACGGCATGGCCGAAGGCCACCTGGACGAGACCTATGAGGTACCGGAGGGGCGCGACGAGGTGGGGATGATGGCCACCGCCTTCCGCCAGATGGCCAACACCATCCGCTCCCACATCCACGAACAGTACCGCGCCAACGAGGAGCTACGGGCCGCCAACGCCACGAAGGTCGCCAAGGAATACCTGGAAGAGGTGGTGCGAACCTACAGCGCCTTTGCCCGAGACGTGGCGCAGGGCAACCTGACGGCCCGTTTGAGCGTCAATGGGCAGGAGGATGAGCTGTCGATGCTCGGGCACGACCTGAACCGGATGGTCGATGGACTGCACCAGATTACGCGGCAGGTGCAAGAGGCCAGCGCCAACATCTCCGCCGCGGCTGCCGAAATCCTTGCCGCCACCACGCAGCAGGCTTCAAGCACCGCCGAACAGTCCTCGTCCGTGACGCAGACCTCCACGACCCTGGAAGAGGTCAAGACCATTGCCCGTCGGGTGGCGCAGCAGGCGAGCGAGGTGGTTCAGGACAGTCAGGAAGCCCTGAAGGTCGCACGGCAGGGCACCCACACCGTGGAAGAGACCATCGAGAGCATGGGGATGATACGAAAGCGCGTGGAGAGCATCGCCCAGACCATTTTGAACCTGTCGGAGCAAACCCAGGCCATCGGAGCCATCACCACCACCGTCAGCGAGATTGCCGACCAGAGCAATATGCTGGCACTCAACGCGGCGATTGAGGCGGCGCGGGCCGGCGAGCAGGGCAAGAGCTTTGCCGTGGTCGCCCAGAATGTGCGCGAACTGGCCGAACGCAGCAAAGCCGCCACCGTCCAGGTGCGCGAAATCCTCGACGAGATTCAGCGCTCTACGAATGCTGCCGTGATGGTCACGGAAGAGGGCACCAAGGGGGTCGAACTGGGGGTCCGCCTCTCGACCGAGGCCGGGCAGGTCATCCACAAGATTGCGGAGGAGGTGGAAGGCGGGGCCCAGACCAACACCCAGATGGCCGCCGCCGCCCACCAACAAACCTCGGGGATGGAGCAGATTGGGCAGGCGATGACTGCCATCCAGCAGGCGACCGCCCAGACGATGGCAAGCACCCGTCAGGCCGAAAGTGCCGCCAGAGATTTGAATGCCCTGGCACAATCCTTGCAACAAGCCATTGCAGCCTACCACTTGTGACGGGTTGCCTGCTTGCCTGCTTGCCTGCTTGATACCTGAGTTCGGGATAACTAGATGAGAATCATCGCACATTCGTTTCCATCGGACATGGCGGCCTGCTCTTCCGGGGTCAGTGTGATCGATGGTTTTTTGTCCTGATGACAATATGCGAGCAATCCACAC
>DAOTUF010000455.1:0-12049 GCA_034437495.1 Chloroflexaceae bacterium
GCCCATGGCAATACAATTGGCGTGGTTGTGCGACTTCGTCATCTCGGCGGACCAGACATCCCAACCCCGACGGAAACCGAAATGCCCACCCTGACCCCAACCCCAACCGAGACGCCCACCCCGACCCCAACCGAGACGGCTACCCGGTCCCCGACGCCCTCCCCTGCTGCCGAACCGGGGACTCTGTCCCAATCCTACGACTTTAGCAGCGACCAGGGATGGGCCAATCTCCAGGGAACAGGTTGGGGTGTGGGAGCCGAAGCGGGGAGCTACCATATCACCGCTTCTCCGGGCGCGGGGAATATCTGGAGCTACCGCACCTGGAGCGGCAGCGCTGATTTCCTGGTGGGGGTTGATGTGCAGGTGGAGGGGGGATCGGCGGGTCTGGTCACGCACTTTGTGGATGGCAACAACTACCTGGCATTCCTGGTCAATCCCCAGGAACAGCACTACCGCCTGGAACAGTGGCAGGGCGGACAACCCCAGGTCCTTGCCGAGGGGGAACATCCGGGGGTACAGAGCGGTGCGGAGGCAGTCAACCGTCTGGCAGCCTGGCTGGAGGGAAGGCGGGTGCGGCTCTTTGTCAATGGCACGCTGGTGGCCGACGAATCGCTTGAATATCGACAACCGGCGGCAAAATATGGGTTGGTGGCCCGGGCAGCAACCGCTCAGGCCGAGGCACTTTTCGATAATCTGGAGCTACGGACACAACCATAATGATCATCTTTTTGTGGGGAGCACTCTTTCTGGGAGGAATTGTTCTGGTCATACCGGTGGTTCACCATCTTCGCCTGCGGCTTGCCCGTCACTATCCTCCGACCACGCAGTTTGCCATTGCGGTCATTGTTCCTTGCAAGGGAAACAACGACCCCGATTTTGAGAACAACCTGCTCAGTATCGTTCAGCAGCACTATGACGGGACGGTCACGTTCGTATTCTGCGCCGAAAGTGCGCATGACCCGGCTGTGCCAACCATGCGCAAGCTGGAACAACGTTTCGACGACGTGCAGGTCTGCATTGCCGGGCTATCGACGCACTCGGCCCAGAAGACCTACAACGTGCTGAAGGGGATGGAGTGTGTGGCTGACACCGATATCTTTGTCATTGCCGATGCCGATATCCAGCCCCACCCCACCTGGTTGCAAGAACTGGTCGCCCCCTTTTGCAACCCGAAGGTGGGCGCAACGACGGGGTTTTTTCGCCGTATCCCGCTCAGTACGGGCTTCCACTGGGGCAACTACCTGGCGGGTCTGTTCGGCACGTTCATCATTAGCGGCATCTCGGACGATGCCCTCAAGGGGCTATGGGGGGGGAGCCTGGCGGTGCGCAAGTCGATGATGGATACTTACCATCTCTACGAGCGGTTCGCCACCGAGATAGTTGACGATATCGCCATCATGCACGCCCTGCACCAGCACCACATCGCGCGGCGCTATGTGCAAAGCTGTACCCTGAAGAGCTACTGCCAGATGTCGGTCTCCGAAAGCATCGAATGGCTTGTGCGGCAAATCCAGTTCTCCCAGATCTATCTGAAGCTGCCCTACCTGCTCTACTTTCTCATCGGGATACCATATGCCGGCTATATGCTGCTGGCTCCGCTGCTGGTGCTCTATGGCCTGTTTGCGCAGGATACGCTGGCGCTCCTGAGCGGGGCCGGGTTTGGCCTCTCGGTGGCACTGACCAGCATCCTGCTTTACTACAGCGCCCCCGTGAACCCTGCCAGCGTCTCACCCGGCGATGCCCATTACCGCCTGCTTCCGTGGCTCCTGGCCACGCCGGTCGCGTTTATCTGCGTGGCGCTGGCGCTGTTCAAGACACTTGCCCGCGTACGGAAGGGGGTGCTCTCGATGCACTGGCGCAACATCACCTACCGCGTGGACGTGAAGACGGGCAAGGTGCGCGAGGTGATACGGTGATGCGGTAGCAAGAAAGAGGTAGATAGAAGCCAGAAACCAGACAAGAAGTCCCCTCCCGCAGACACGCGAGACGTGCGGGAGGGGACGGGTCGTCTATCGCCTCATCATCAGTACCCCATCAGGCCGCAGCAGCGGCGGCAGACGGGCAAAAGCCCTTCTGTACTGATAGACCGACGAAACGTTCGGGCGGCCTCGCTGGTCCAGATATCCTGCACCGACTGTTCCTTGATGTTGCCAATTACATAGTCGTGGTAGTCGCGGCACAGGCTCACATCACCGTTGCTGTCAATTTCCATGGTCATGTAGATGCTGACGCACTGGTTGTAGCCGAACACCGCCTCGTGGTCCTGATAGTAGCGCTGGATATCCTCGCTCGACCGCAGGGGAGGGTACATCAGAGGGATGCAGGGGAGGTGTCCGTTCTTCCCCCCGTTGGTGCGCGAGGCGGGGGGAGTATTCGCTTCGTGCATCAGGCGTTCCATCTCCTGAAACCGGGCATAAACCTGCTGGTGGTCAAAGTCTTTCCATTCGCCAAGCCAGCCCAGGTGGGTGTGCGGCGCAAACCCGAAGCGGCGTTGAAATTCTTCGGTATGCTGCTGCGCCGACTGCTCGTCTATCCACCAGGAGAGGTAGAAAATATGCAGGTCGGCATACTGCCGCGTAAACTTGTAGATATCCACCAGGTGGTCAATGTTGTACCGCGCCACCACGCTGATGGGGGCGATGTAGGGGAAGACGCTGTTGCGGCGCTTCTTCTCCTCCTGGATGGCCTGAAGCGCGTTCTCGACGTCGCGGAAATTGTCGTAGTTGGGGGAGACGCCAGGGCGCTGGCGGTTGTGGATTTCGGCGTTGGGGCCGTCCACACTGAGCCAGACGACCTTGCACGTGTCTACGATTTCCTCGACATACTTCGTGGCCTGGGTGCCGTTTGTGACCATCATAATGGGCATATTGCGCTCTGAGATGTAGTAGAGCAGGTCGAACAGGCCGCGGTAGAGCATCGGTTCCCCCCCCCAGATATACCAGAGCGGCGACCACCCCGCCTCTCCAATCTGGTCCACCATCCGTTTATAGGTTTCGACCGGCACCTCGTTGTCCCGCAGTTCACGGGACGACTTGCAGAGCAAATAGCCGTTGTCGCCCCACTGCCCGCAGGTGTGGCAGCGCAGGTTGCACATATCGGTGATACGCAGGCTGACCTGCCGGACCTTCCCTGCCTTGCCTTGCTTCTCCCCGAAGGGGTGTCGAAGCTGGAAAGTCTCTTTGTCCAGTTGCAGCGCAGCCATCGAAGCAAAGCTTGACCAGTCAGTCAGCATCACCTTTCCCAGTTCTTTGAGGATGAAACGTGATGGAATTCTGCTCCGAACAGGCATATGATTTTCCTCCAGATTCTCGTTTTGTGTTTTCTTTCTCCCGCTATAGTACCACATCTGGTAGCATGGGTGGGAGCGAAGAGTCCCCCTGCCCGGCTCCGCACCGCGGATAGAGGGTAGAGGGTAGAGGATACGGGTTCGCCTCACATCATCCAGCAGGGGGTGACACCCCCGTCTCCCTCCTTCAGGGGCCGGGTTCGGGGAGACTACCTCGAACCCGGTGGGACCTCCGCGTCCGGTTCGGGACCTGAGCGGGGAGCCACCAGGCGGTATTGGACCGCCAGGGCCGCCGCCTCTGCGCGGTTGGACACCCTGAGCTTGGCCAGAATGCTGCTGACGTGGAACTTGATGGTGGAGCGGCTCACGACCAGCCGTTCCGCAATCTTCGGGTTATTCAGCCCTTCAACCACCAGCGCGAGCACTTCGCGTTCGCGGGGGGTGAGCTTGTCTCCGGGCCCGGCTTCTTCTTTCTGGACCGCAGATGAGAGCATCTTTACCCCTCTCCAAATCACCCTGATTGCACCATTTCAGGGGAGACAGCACAACCTGAATCTGATGGTAGATTCAACGGCATATCTCCCCCAATTTCCCACATCCGTCTTGCTGCCTGGTCACTCCTCCAGGTGCTCGACCGTCCCTTCGCCGGAGATATCTTCGGTCACGGTGGGGTCGCCAGCGTAGCGCACGCTGCCACTGCCCGTGATTTGCACGTCGAGCCGGTCTTCGACCTGGAGCGTCGCCGTGCCATCTCCCGCTATCTCTACGGTCGCCTCGCTGCTTTCCAGGTCGCTCCCGTCGTAATCTCCGGTGTTGGCAATCTGCACCTGCTGGCTGGTTGTGGTGCCCGACAGGGTAGCATCCCCGCTTCCCAGGTGCCTCACGATGACCTCCTCGCTCACCAGGTTGGTGATAGTCGCCACGGTGGTGCCTCGCATCTCAAGCGACAGATGCTCGGCAACGTTCAGTTCGTCTATGCTGATGCTGGCGCTCCCCACCCCGCGGAGGTCCAGGTCCAGGTAGTCGGTTTCCAGTTCGCTGACAGACACATGGCCCGGGCCACTCAGCATAATCTTGTTCAAATCTTTGACGGTGACATTGAAGATAATCGGCAGCGGGGAGCGGAGCATATCCGTGCGCAGCAGCAACCTTCCGTCCACCACCTCCCGCCCGATTTTGGGCATATCCAGCTGCTCCGCCTCAATCGCGAGGGCGGTTTCTTCCCCCTGCGTAATCATCAGTTCTCCTTCCCCCTGCAAGAAAATCTCGTTGAACTCCATGGGGGTTTCTGTTTCGGTGATGGGTTTTGGCTCCTTTTCTGGCAAACTGAGATCGCAGCCTGCGAGCGAGGTAAGCGCCACCAGCGCAAGCAGGATCGTTAATGTTGCAAGAACCGGCGAGACCTTCAGAACGATGTGTCTCCATCTGAGATAGCTCATGTTGTGTCTATTCCTCTCCATATTCCTGACTCATCCATCCATCCATTCATTCATCAATACAATCAATCACGCTTCTCTCGACAGTGGACCTTTCCCTGAAATGCCCCCACCCCCCGGGCCACTACACGGAGTGGGCAGCCACCGGGGTCCCCGCCGCTGCAAACAGACGCCGGGAGTTATGGTATAGTTCCAGGGGATGCCCGGTTTGAACGGAGCCATGGTGATAGATTTCCCGACGTCTGTCAAGCCCGAACCCCGGGGGGTCTCCTGTTCTGTTCTCAAGATACCCGGGGAAAGAGAGGGGGACGTGATGCGGATAGCTGAACTCAGCGATGCTGCACTGCTCAGCTACACCGACCCGGAGGTGTTGGCCCGTGGTCAGAACTATGCCCGGTCTGGCGCAGTGACGCAGATAGTGCAGCGCGAGAGCCTGCTATCTGCAAAGGTTGAAGGCAGTGAATATGAACCATACCAGGTTGAAATCCAGTTCGATAGTGGCGGGGGAGCAAGGGCCACCTGCACCTGCCCCTACGATTGGGGAGGGTGGTGCAAGCACATTGTGGCTGTGCTGCTGACCTGCCGCGCTGCACCGGGGCAGGTTGAAGAGCGCCCATCCCTGGAAGCATTGCTGCGCCCCCTGGACCGCGACCAGTTGCACGAACTGCTGCTTGCGCTGGCGCAGCACATTCCCTCCGTGACCGAACGGATAGAGCACGAACTGTTGACCCGTCAGGCCCCTGCCGAAACCGCACAGACCACGCGCTCCACCCCACCACAACGACGCACCGCGGTTGATACGCGCAACTATCGACGGCAGGCCGAAGCGATTGTCGGGGCAGTCCATGGGATGCGCTCCAGTATGGATGTCTATTACTACACCGGTGCAGCGGTCAGTGAAATGAACGGGCTTATCACGCAGGCCCGCACCTTTACCGAAAATGGCGACGGTCACAACGCGCTGCGTATCCTTGAAGCTATCACCGAGCCATATGTGAACCACTGGTTTGAAATGGACGACTCCGATGGCGAAGCGGGGAACTTGTTTGAGGAGCTTGGGGAGGTCTGGGCCGAGGCCATCCTGACCGCCGACCTGTCGCCCGAAGAGCGGGAAGATTGGGAGGGCACGTTGGAACACTGGCAGTCGGAGGTGGAAGAATACGGCATCGACATCGGCTTTGTCCCTGCCATTACCGCTGCCCGCCAGGGGTGGGACGACCCGCTGATTGTGGCGATGCTGCAAGGTGAAACCTCGAAGTTAGAAGAGGAGGATCGTTCGTCGCCCCCCTTCTTTTCTTCCACTCGAATCCTCACCGAAGCCCGTCTGAATGTCCTGGAGCGGCAGGGGCGTATGGAGGAATTTCTCAATCTGGCCCGGGCCATGAATGCCCTGCCGCGCTACGCAACGATGCTCGTGCGCACCGGACGCACAAAGGAAGCCCTCGAAACCGGGTTGATGCTCCTGACCAGCGCCGAGAATATGCTCGCCCTCGCGACCACCTTGCACAACCACGGCGAGCTTGAAGCAGCCCTGCACGCAGCAGAGCATGGCCTGACGCTGGCCGGACCGCGTGACCGCCTGGCAGTGTGGCTGCGCGATATGGCCCGACAGCACGGTCGGCCTGGTCTGGCGCTGCGGGCAGCGGAGGTGGCTTGCTGCGCTGCTCCTTCTCTCCAGACCTACTTTGCGGTGCAGGATCTTGCAGGTGAGCAGTGGGGGGAGGTTCGTACGGAGTTGCTCGGTCATCTCCGCACAAAGGCCGGCGGATTTTCTGACCGGAGGCTGGATATCTTCCTGCACGAAGGCTTGATTGATGATGCCATTGCTATCGTTGAACGTGGCTATACCTATGGTATTCTGGACCGGGTGCTCGAAGCGGCAGTTGAACAACGCCCTGACTGGGTTATTCGGATGGGGAAGCGCCACATCGAACCAATCATCAATGAGGGCAAATCGAAGTATTACGATGAGGCAGTGCGACGGCTGGCGCTGGTGCGTCGGGCCTACCGGCACGCGGGCCGTGCCGGTGAGTGGCAGCGCTATGAAGCCGAACTTCGCACAACTCACGGACGCAAGCACAAATTTATGAACCTGCTGAAGCAAATCCTGTCTCAATAAATAGGTCAGCAGCGCAAGGAACGACAAGGAGAGCACAATGAGACTCAGTGAAGACCCTCTGGACGACTGGCTTTTCTGGGCCAATATGCTCCACCAGCTCAAGCCAGAGCAGGTTAACCATTATCGCAGCTTTTTCCACAAAGAACTGGAAGAACTGGAAGCCATACTGAACCACAACCAGACGATGCCCAGAGCGCGGAGTCTCACCGAATCCCACATTGCAGCCTTTATCGCACACGGAATCGGGCAGCTATCAGCGGGGGGCCTCCAGTGGGCACAGCAGCTTTTCTGGCGCGTGGTGGAGGAAGGCGGTTCGGGCAGCATACCCACGCAGGAAAGTCTGCTCACTGCGATTGCCCTGTCGCTCGACCCATCCATAAGCGTGCCGTTTCTGGTGCAGATACTCGATTTGAGCCGACCACGTGATTCGCTCAAGCGAAGACGCCGCCGCCTTGCGCTGGCAGCCCTGGCACTGCTGGCCATTCAGACCAGGGATGCCACTCCCTACGCAGCTTTGCAGCAGGCGACGCACCATTCTGAGGAGGACGTACGCGGATGGGCAACGGGCTATCTGGGACGCGCCTACCAGGACGCCCATATCCCCCTTCCACCCGACGTGCAGCATCTCTTTCACACCATTGCCACCAGTGACCCGGCCTTCCTCCCGCGCTACAAGGCTCGCCTGAATCTGCATGCGGTGGGAATATCAATACCCTTTGATTATCCCGACGGCGTCTATCGGTTCAAGGTGAAGTTTCAGCATGCCAAGCGTATCTATCGGACCATTGCCCTGCGTTCCACAGATACGATGCAAGATTTGCATCTGGCCATCCAGAACGCCATCCAGTGGGATAACGACCACCTCTACTCGTTTTTCCTGTATGGCAATCGTGGCGAAGACCGGGACTTGCATATGGTCGGGCGATGGGAATACGAACACGGAGAGAGTGACAACCAGCCTGCGCACCTGTGGCAAATCGGGATGCCAGGCTTCACGCTCAAGCATACCTTTCACTATCTCTTCGACTATGGCGATATGCACGAATTTGAGATTGACGTAGTTGGTATCGAAGAACAGGCTGACCCCGGTGACTATCCCCGTATTGTGGCTAGTCGGGGTGAAGCACCAGAGCAGTATCCCACATGGGATGACGAAGAGGATGAAGAGGACGAAGAGGACGAATGAGCACCGGAGGGGAGTTCCGATTATCGCAGCGACAGACCGACGAACCAGGGAGGAGGGGGGTGGCCCCCCCCGACACCACGGCCCTGGTCGCGGGACTGGCCGGGAAGCATGTTCTGGTCGTTGGCGACATCTCTCTCGATGAATACCTCTACGGGGAGGCTACGCGCCTCTCCCGAGAAGCTCCTATCCCCGTGCTCGAACTGATGCGCCGGGAGGTCATCCTGGGGGCCGCGACCAACCCCGCCCATAACATTGTTGCCCTGGGCAGCCGGGCCACCCAGGTGGGGATAGTTGGGGATGACCCCGAAGGCCAGCAGGTGCGGGAAGCGCTGCGGCGGGGGGGCATTGCTGCCGATGGGGTTCTCACCGCGGCAGTCCCCCGCCCGACCACCACCAAAACGCGCATTCTGGCGCACGCTCCCCCCCGTCTCCCGCAGCAGGTTGCCCGCCTTGACCGGGTCGACCATTGCCCCCTCGCGCCGACCGACGAGGAGCGGGTCTGTGCCCTCCTCGCAGACCACATCCCCGCTGTGGATGCCGTCCTCTGCTCCGACTATCAGCTCGGGCTTCTGACCCCGCGGGTCGTGGATACTATCCGCGGCCTGTGCCAGCACCATGGCGTTTTGCTGACGGTGGACGCGCAGGGAAATTCCCACTACTACCGGGAGGTGGACCTGTTCCGCTGCAACAACGTAGAGGCCGCGGCAGCGTTGGGCACCGCTCTGCGGGACGAGGGGGAGTTCCGGAGGGGGTTGGACCAGCTTCGGGCAACCCTTCGGGCGCGGCTGGTCATCGTGACGCGCGGCCCCGATGGGCTATCGCTGGTGAGCGACGAAACGGGATACGTGCGGCTGGAGGCGGTCCACGTCAGTGATGTGTATGACACGACCGGCGCAGGAGATACGTTCATTGCCGTGGCAACCCTGGCGCTCGCGGCCCGCCTGGACCCGCTGGCTGCGTCCCACCTGGCGAACACAGCGGCGGCTCTGACGGTGCGGAAGTTTGGCAACGCCGTGGTGCGCCCCGCGGAACTGGTGGAGGCACTGCGGTTTTTCGCGTGGGGGTGAGTCCCGCTTGCTTCGCTCCCGGTCCGGGTCAGGCGGAGGACCTGCGCCGTATCCTGGCCACCAGTTCGCTCAGCACCAGCGCCGTAGCCCCCCATACTTTGTGCCCGTGCAGCGCAAAATAGGGCACGATCATGGGGGTCTCGTCTATCGTCCATTCCTCCTCCACCACGGTCGCCGGGTCGAGCAACTGTCCGAGTGCGACACTGAATACCTCCTCTATCTCCAGGGAGCAGGGGGAGAGCAGCGGGGGAGTGGGCAGGAAGCCGACCATCGGGGTCAGGAGAAAGTTGCTGGCGGCGATATAGACCGTCGAAAGCTGCCCCCACACCTCGACTGACGTGGGAGAGATGCCCAGTTCTTCGCGGGTCTCTCGCAGCGCTGTCGCCACGAGGTCGCCATCGTCCGGGTCAACCGCCCCACCCGGCAGCGACACTTCCCCGCTGTGGCGGGTGAGCATTTTGCTCCGTACGGTCAGCAGCAGGCGGAGGTCATCATCCTGGGGATAGAACAGCGCCAGCGCCGCAGCCTCCCGCGGGGTGACGCCCGCATCGGGAGCCATCTTGCGCAGGACGGAGTCGGGAGCGTCAGGGCTGCGGGGAAGCAGCAGCATCCGCTGGTCAACCGGTGTCTGGTCGTTGAGCGCCTGCGAAACCAGCACCAGCACATGCTGCCACGGCCTCGTTCGGCGAAGCTGGTCGTTCATGGGCTACCGTCGGCGTGGAAAGTCATACGTTCGAGCAGCAAGGAACTGCCGGGCCTCGGGTTGGTAGAAATAGGGCGTAATCTGAATGGCCCGGTCATCAATGTGTATCAGGTGAAAGGAGTTTTTCCCGCGGTCGTGCCCCCGTCCCCGGCGCGAGGTGGTCGTCCCACACTGGCTGGTGATGATGTCTCGCGAGGGGACTGGTTGCCCCCCGTTGGTCCTGGTCATCCCGACGTAGGAGACGTGTGTGTGACCGCAGAGAAAGAGTTCAACGTTGTGGCGGTCCATCAGGTGCAGCGCGTCTGCCGCGTTGACAATCTTCGGACGGCGCTTGCCATCGGGGGGGTCCACCAGATGGTGGTGCAGCACCACCACCTTGCACACCTCGGGGCCAAACTGGGAGAGTGCATGGTCGAGTGCCCGTATCTGAGAAGGGTACAGGCGTCCCGCATCGACGGTCAACCCGTGGGCCGTACACCCCCCGACCACCGCCAGACCGGGCCGGACAACCACCGGGTTGAGGTCGGGGGAGATGAACTGGCGGTAGCGCCGCAGCGGGAAGAACAGGCGGTAGTAGCCATTGAACAACGAGACATCGTGGTTGCCGGGTACCACTAGCTGCGGGCGGGGGAGCAGCTTGAGATAGGCTGCTGCCGCCATCAGTTGCCCGGTCAGGTCGGCCCGCAGCACAAAATCGCCAGAAATCGCCAGCAGGTCGGGCTGTATCTCGTGCGCCTGGCGCACCAGTTGTTCGGCAACGTTCAGGTCAAAGTGCCAGCTTACGTGCAGGTCGGAAATGTGCATCAGCGTGTAGCGCAAAGGTCTGCTCCTTCATTGGGTTTTCACCTATCGGGTGGTCTGGTCTATCGTATCGTAGGTGTCAGGTGTCGTCATGGTTCGTTCGTCAGCGCAGTTTCTCACGGTAGGTCGAGTAGTTTTCCACATCCTGGGAAATGTAGATGGAGCCGATAGCCCAGTCATTGCCCCAGGGCCAGCCTGCGGTTCCCTGCGCGTTCTGCTGGCGAAACCCCGCTCCCACCAGGTAGGGTTGGACCAGGTCGCCGCTCCAGCGGTGCGTCAGAAAGGTGCCCCCCACGTCTTCAACAAGGATGCGCTCGGCCTCCTGAAACATCTCCAACCGTCGCTGCGGCTCCCCGGTCAGGCTGCTTGCCTCACGCACCAGCGTGTCATACGCTTCGTTCTTCCAGGTGTGGCGTCCCGTCGAAACCCATACCCCGAGCAGGTTCGATGGGTCCAGGTAGTCCATCCCATAGGACACGACCCCGAACTTGATGCGGGTGGGGTTGGCGGTGAGCCAGTCCATAAACACCGTGTAGTCTTTGGTGGCCACTTCGATATCGACGCCCAGACACGTTTCGATGGACGCTGCCGCCGCCTGGTAGACCGCGGTGAGGGTCTCGGGTTCGTTGCGCTGGAACATCGTCAGGGTGGGGAAGCCTTCCCCGCCCGGGTAGCCTGCGTCGGCCAGGAGGGTTCTGGCCTGCTCGCAGTCATACTGCTGGTAGGGGCGCAAGGCCCCGGTCTTGTCCGAGCCGGGGAAGCCCGGCATCAGCATCCCGTAGGCAGGCATAGCGCGAATCTCCCCAAACACCTCCTGGACAATCGTCTCCCGGTCGATGGCGTGGGCAAAGGCTTTGCGTACCCGCACATCGTCAAACGGGGGGGTGTTGGTGTCGAAAAAGAGGTAGTCCGTGCGAAACTCGCCGTGGTGCTTCAGGTAGTGGTCCTTCAAGCGGGGGTCCTGCTGGATAACCTCGTAGTCTTCGGGGAGCAGGAAGAGGTGACTGATATAGTCTATCTCGTGGTTCTGGAAGGCGAGAAAGGCCGTGCGCATGTCGCGGTATTCGCCAATGAGCCGCTGGAGCCGGGGCTTGCGGTAGCCCTGGTAGGTGGGGTTGGCAACCATCTCAATCCGCACCAGTGGTTCGTACTCCTTCAGCAGAAAGGGACCCGACGAGACGGAGGTTTCCACCCGGCTGTTATAGTTGGGGCCGTGGGTTTCCAGGGCTTTCTTCTGGAGGACGTAGGAGTTTTGCATCATCGAGGGGAAGGCAGGCTGCGGCGCTTCGGTGGTAAACTCCAGCGTCAGGTCATCCACCGCCCGGACGCCCAGTTCTTCAGGCGGGAGGGTCCCGTTGTGTACGGCATCCCAGTTCTTCAGCACGCCCGAGTAGAACCAGGCAAAGTCCCATTCATAGTCCGGGCTGGCAATCAGGCGGTAGGTTGCCTCC
>DAOTUF010000456.1:0-2327 GCA_034437495.1 Chloroflexaceae bacterium
GTCAACGTGGCTGTCTGTGCGCTCCGCACCTTCTGCGCCTGGCTGACGGCGCAGGGGTGGCTGGACGCCGACCCGTCGGGCCGCCTGTCCACGGTCGGGCGGCAGGCGCTCCCGTCCCCCGTCGCCCTCGACGGGCGGGCCGTGGATGGACTGCTCCGCGAGGCCGAGTGCTCCGACCAGGCCGAGCGCAACGTCGCAATCCTCCAGGTGCTCCTGCAAACGGGGATGCGCATCGGGGAGTGCGCGGCGCTTCAGTGGCGCGACCTGACCGTCGGGGAGCGCACGGGGAGCGTCACCATTCGGGCGGGGAAGGCCGACAAGGCGCGGTGGGTGCCGCTGAACCTCTCGGCGCGGCACGCCCTGGTGGTCTATGCCGCGCCGCTGCTGGACGTGGAGCCGACGCTCAAGGCGGTGGCGGCGGCGTGGCCGCGCACCTCTGACCCGCTCTGGCGCTCGCGCAAGGCCCGCAGCGGCAGCGGGGGGTTGACCGCCTCGGCCATTCGCCAGATGATAGACCTGCTGGTGCGGGCGTGCGCGGCCCGTGGGAGCGTGCCGCCAGACGCGAGCGCCCACACGCTGCGCCATACCTTTGCGACGATGTACCTCAAGGACAACCCTGGCGACCTGGTGGGGCTGGCCGCGCTGCTCGGTCACAGTTCGATGGAGACGACGCGACGGTACGTCCAGCCAGGGATGAGTGACCTCACCGCGAGGGTGGAAACGATGCAGTTGAATGCGTACGGGTAGCCGTCGCTCCCCCCGCCCTCCCTGGCTCGTTGTCCGCACCCCAGGGTCAGTCAGCGCGTCTGGGGAGCCTTGCCCCGCAGCGGCAGCGCACCAGGAACAGGCCGCGCCCGTCCGCGCTCACCCTGGCCCGTGTTGCCGTCGGGGTGGGCGCGGCGGGGATGAGAATAGGGGTGCGCTCTCAAAAAAATTTTTTTGCCCCGCTCCCCTCCCTTTCCCACGGCTGCCCCGTATGTCTGCCTGGGCAGAAATCATAAATCAGGATTCAGAATCCAGTTTCACAGAACACAGGTTCGACGGAAGGAACAACCGAAAGCCCCCGCCGAAGTCTTTGTCGAGCGGCTCGCCCCTGTAGCGCGAGTTGCAGTGCATTTGTAGTGAACCGCTATAGAACGACCCACCCTCCTGCTGCACCCAATCACCGGGTGCAAAATCGCCTTGAGGCTGCGGCTCGGCGTCCTGGTTACTCGGCGTCGCGGTCCACTCCCACACGTTCCCCGCCATATCCAGTGCCCCGCACGGAGCCGCGCCCAACGGAAAGCACCCGACAGGCGAGGGAGCGCCAATGCCCGTGTCTTTGTAGTTCGCGTGGTTTGGCGTCGGCTCCTCGCTTCCCCACGGGTAGAGCTGCTGGTCCGTTCCGCGGGCGGCCCGTTCCCACTCCCGCGAGGTGGGCAGGCGGATTACTTCTCCTTGCGGCAGCCAACCCTGCACGTGCCCCTGGGCCGTCAGCCAGCGGCAGTAGGCCACGGCCTCGTACCAGGAGATGCCGACCGCGGGTTGGGTGGGGTGGTTGTACGTGGTGTCACTCCAGTAGCGCGGCTGGGTCCACTTCTGATGTTCCTTGTATGTCCACCCCTGCTTCGTCCACCAGCGCTCATCCTTGTACCCTTCCGCCTTGATGAACTGGGCATACTGGGTGTTCGTCAGTGGGTAGCGGGCAATGACAGACGGGTAGGACAGCGTCATCGGTCGAAGTTTCTCATTCTCGCTCTCATCCCCGAACCAGAAGTCCCCTGCCTCAACGTGGCACCAGTAGCGGTGCAGGGGGTCGGTGGTTCCGCCTGCACTGGCTTTCTCCCATTGCTCTGGGGTGAGGGGGATGCGCGGGTCGCCCAGGTCGCCCAGGGCTTCGGCGGCGCGGACGCGCAGGGCCGCAGGGGTGCGGGTGGCGTCACTGCCTTCCACCAGGCTCACCAGGCTCGCCAGGGTATCTTCCCAGACTGTCAACGGTGGACTGTCCACCTCGCCCAGGCGGTCGTTGTAGCTCTCCACGCGGCTCGCCCCCACCAGGTGCAGGAGTTCGCCCGCCAGGGTGCGCTCCACCTCGCTCCGCTCATTCAGGCGGGACACCAATTGAAGTGACCTTTCCGTTTCGCCCCTGCCGCTCACCATATACCCGACCATCAGCCGCAGCACCTCGTGCCAGTGAATGTCGGCAGTATGATGGAGCCACTGTTGCACTGCGTCGGGGCTGTTCATCAGGTGGTAGCCTGCCAGAAACTCCTGGAACGAACGGTGCGCGAACCGATAGACCCGCTCGCTGTGTTTGAGCAGCAGCCCGTTACGGCGGGCAATTTCGT
>DAOTUF010000457.1:0-11152 GCA_034437495.1 Chloroflexaceae bacterium
AGCCTCGATTTCCTGAATGTGGTCAGAATTGTGGTCAAATGAGAGAACACGAGAAAGTATCGAAGTGACACAAAGCATTAGGAAAGTGGTGGAACGGAGGGGACTTGAACCCCTGACCCCCTGCGTGCAAAGCAGGTGCTCTCCCAACTGAGCTACCGTCCCTCGTAGAAACACACAAGCCACCTGTCATCAACCCTTGCGACTACTCCTCGTGCCGCCGAACTTACCCTCTCGAACAATGACAGGTGACTCTCGGTTGTGAATTGGTGGGCGCACCTGGACTCGAACCAGGGACCTCAATCTTATCAGGATTGCGCTCTAACCAGCTGAGCTATGCGCCCCACGAGATGGAATTATAGCATGTTCGACGGGCGCTGTCAATGCATGGATTCCGGGAGCGTTCCACGGTTGGGACTACGTTTCCCCCTCACGGCACCGGTGCTCCTGGCGGGTTCGCAACGGCCTGGGACAGGAGGAGACTTCAACGGCACGCCCACCTCCCCACTGCAGAGTTGCGCCAGCGGGATCTTCTCCCCATCATATCCCGCCAGTTCCAACAGACCCTTCCCCCGCACCTGCGCCTGTGCGTCCATCGTAAAGGGCGTCAGCCGATATGCCCGCGCAAAGACCGCCAGCGACGTCTGGGCCGTCTCGATGGTCCGAAACCCGCCGAAGTTCTGAGAAGGCTGGTCAAACCGCCGATTCACCAGTTCCGTGGCGTTGTTCGTGAGCGGAATGCGCCGATTTTCAATGGCAGTCACCAGCTTCGGCCAGTGGCGTTCCAGGCAGTCAAACACCGTCGCCACGCCAGGATTCGCGCGGACCAACTGCTCCTGTTTCGCCAACACCTTGTCATAGCGCCGCTACGCCGTGCGCTTCGTGTGCGCCCGAAAGATGCGATCCAGGTCGTGCTGCAACGCCCGGGCGTCGGCGTGCTTTTTCCGATAATCCGCGCCATACCCCTCACGGAGCGTTTCGAGCCAGGCTTTCAGCGCGTGGAAGACACACTCGTGATGCTCTGCCTGGGGGAACATCTGCGCGATGGGGTCGGCATAGTCCTGGCTCAAATCCGTCACGATGACCTGCGGATGATACCCTTTGGCGCGCAATTGCTGCAAAAACACCCGCGCCGAAGCTTTCCCCACGTTTTGGAAAATAGCAATGTGCAGCAGGTCATACGACCACACGTCCACCGTCATGTAGACATACATCCAATGGCGATGCTTCCCCGCCGGCTTGTCATTGATTGGCACTTTGACCCATTTCTCGTCCACCCCGACAACCCCCCTGCTGCGCACCACCCCGAAGAGTTGCACAATGGGCAGCAGCGCGCTGCCACCCGCCGTCATCCAGCGATAGGCGGTGGCGGTCGAGAGACCCGGTCCGCGGGCCGTCGTGCGATAGGTGCCGCGCCCCAGTTCGGACGTCTGGAGCGCCAGCACTCGCATCTGTGCCCGGTGCCGCGAATAGGGCACCAGGTCGGGCGGCAGGGTGGTGCAGGTCTGGTGCGGACAGTCGGGGTTGGTGCCAGAATACCGATAGACCGCTACGGTTTGTTCCTGACCCTGCTCGTCCAGAGAGCGCTTCATTCGCAGTTGGCGGCTCTTGCGGCGGACGTGCCTGGTCCCACCATGCGGGCAGCGGATGGTGTCGTCATCCAGTCCCCACGCCATCTGTCCCACCAGATGCACCTGATAGACACTCACGGCGATGCCCTGCGCCTGCCACTGCGCGGCAGTCTCTTCCTCACTCCACCAGATATGGCGCGACCAGAGGTCAATGATGGTCTGATGCTGCTCCGGGGTGAGGCGGGAACCCTCACGTCCATGCATCAGCTTGCGACACGCGCCCTGGCGGTGAGAGGTGATCGCCCAGGTAGATTTCCCAGGGGCCACCGTCGCGGATGCATCCGCTGACGACGAGGGGCAGCCCCCCACTGCTGAGGCGCGGGTTGACCAGCGCGTCATCCAGGCTCATCCTCCATTGCCCGATGAGCCAGAGCGTTCCTCCGACGAGCGCCATCTGGTGCAGGCAAACGAGGCTCCCATCCAGCCACCTCCCGCAGCGGGGCGGAAACCAGTGGGGACCGGCGCAAACGATGCCTCGCACGCCGCAGCGCAGGAGCGGCCGGCTGCCGAGGTTCCACCACCACCCGCCAGGCGTATTCCCGACGAAACGGCGCATCTGCGGGAGTGCGCCAGTGCCTCCAGTAATCCCCATACGCCTCCGCAGTCCTCGCTTAACGCAGACCCATACGCGCATTGCCCCCTTGACAGCAGGCAGCAGATGATTTATTCTATAACCGTACCGAACAGTACGGTTCGCTTGACACTTGTTTGAACTGGAGATGTTCCTATGCCCCCACACACACGAAACACCGTGATCATCCTGGCTGTGTTGCTGCTTGCTGGTATTGGAGGCGGCTCTGCTGGATTTGTCGTCAGCGCCATGCAGCACCAGCACCTTATCCATACCTATGTTGACGAGTCTGCCCACACCGAGCGCATCTCGCTTTCACCGGAGCGCTACGAAGACCTGCCCGAACCCGTCCAGCGCTATTTCCGCTTTGCCTTCGCCGACCGTGACAGCCTCGAGGTCGCCTCGGTACGCTGGCAGGAAACCGGCGCGTTCCTGCTGCCCGTGGGCGAGTTTTCCATCCGCGCCAGCCAGCATAGCCGCGTCGATTCACCGAGCTACGTCTGGCATGGGTTCTACACCACCGACTTCGGGCTACCCATGCTCGATAGCCGCGATGCCTATATGCCGGGCCAGCACAATATGCGTGCCAAACTCCTGGGCTACAAGAC
Organism: Chloroflexaceae bacterium; assembly: GCA_034437495.1. GTDB lineage: Bacteria > Chloroflexota > Chloroflexia > Chloroflexales > Chloroflexaceae > JAAUSY01. The sequence goes on from DAOTUF010000457.1 coordinate 2,808, forward strand.
AGTGATGCAGACCAACTATCAGGAGCCTGCTGACGTGCGCGACCTGCACAGCTACCTGGCGCTGCGCTACTTCGGCTCGGCTCCGGCCTTTCCCTGGGTGCTGCTACCGGGCGAGTATCACCGTTGGGAAGCACACAACGACGATCAGGCATGGCTGGTGCTCGACCACGAGCACCTGAAAGGGCGCTATCTAGTCACCTTTGGTGAGGATGACCGCATCACGCAGATGGAGACCCCCAACCTGATGCTGCACGGCAACTTCTCACGACTGCGGGAAGTCGGGCAGAAGCTTGATTATGAGCAAATCAACGGGCTGATGGTGCCGACCCGCTATGACTATCGCTGGTATGATGAAGAGGGCACGCTGGATAGTCACTATCAGTTTGCCCTGCGTGATCTGACCTATGAGCAGTGAGGGCCACGATGCGCTATTCACCACAACGGGTGCAGGAGATTTTCGCTGTGCTTGAGCAGTTGATGGGCGAGAAGGACTATCACCAGTTGACGATGGCGGACATTGCCCGCTCGTGCAACAGCTCCAAAGAAACGCTCTATCGCTGGTTTGGGAGCAAGGCGGGATTGTTTGCGGAGATGGTACGCGCCAACTCCAATCGCATCGGTGAACGGATGAACGACCTGTTCGCCGCCGCCGATGCCACTCCGCAGGCAGTGCTCAGCGGCTTCTGCCATCAATACCTATGCACCGTGCTCTCCGAGGCATCCGTGCGGGTCAACCGCGTCGCTATCTCTGGCATCAACGAAACGCCGGGACTCGCGCAACTGCTGCTCGAAAACGGCAGAGACAATGCCGTACCCTATCTTGAGCGCTATCTTGGCGAACTGCAAAAGCGCGGCATCATTGCCCAATCGGCAGACATGGATGACATGGTGAACACGCTGCTCGGTCTGTCAGCGGGCGACATGCAGATACGCCGCCTGCTGGGGAGACTGTCCACCTGTCCCCTGGACGATGAACTCACACAGGCAGCCAACCGGGCAGCGGCCCGCTTTCTGCTAATCTTTGCCGCATCAGCGCAGGATGACTCATGATGACAGGACTTACGCGGTCGAGTAACGCGCCGCGCCGCGCCCATGAACACCATTGAGACACCACCATCCGCTATACTGGAAGTACTGATACAACCAGAGCCGATGCAAAGGAGGAATCCCATGGTGTCTCGCTGTACGTGACCGGATTGGTGCTGTTGGATGCGCGGCAGACGCAAACACGCGTGACCGCCGCCCTGCCCGCCCGTTGTCACGATGCGCTCAACCGCCTACTGCGCGTGATGCCGCTCTCGACGCGCCTGGTCATGCGGCTGTTGATCGGCCTGGTGCAGCGCCTGGGCGTGGCGGGGTATCTGTGCCTGGATGATGTCATCATCGAGAAGGCGTATGCGCAGCGATTGCCCTGGGACGCCTGGACGTATTCCTTTGCCAAAAAGCGCAAGGTACATGGTCTGCACATCATTGTGGTGCTGTGGGATAGCCACGATGGGGAATGGCGCATCCCGGTCGGCTTTCGGCTCTGGCGACCCAAACGGAGCTGTGCGCCTCGGCGGTACCAGACCAAGCCCGACCTGGCGCTGACGCTGCTGCACGAGGTGCAGGCGGCGCGGGTGCCGTACGATTAGGTCGCTTTTGATACGCACTATACGACCGGCAAAACCACGCGCGCCCTGACCCGGATGGGCGTGACCTGGCACGGCACGCTGTCGCCGCGCACGACGACCGGAGCCGTTCACGGCGTGTCCGCCCGAACTGCGGGCAACCGCGTAAGTCCTGTCAATGAGGGCTTTGGTTGCGTCCGAAATGCGCCGATCCTGCGGGTCTGCCACGAATTGGCGGCGGCAATCCTTACCCATATATTTGGGTTTGCCGTTATGAATGGAGCCATTTTTGACAATCTGCTCGCTTGCACACTGCGGGCACTGCATGGGGGGGGACTTTTCCGTTTTCCAGGCAATGTACCACACTATCACTACTGTTTACATGACTACCTGTTTTCCTCCTCCCATTGCATTCAGAGTGTACCTGCTACCATAGTACCACTACCGTTCAAGGACTACCCACCCGCTCAATCCTGGCCCCGAGCGCAGCAAGGCGCTCCTCAATCCGCTCATAGCCACGGTCAATCTGCCCGATATTGTAGATGACGCTCCGCCCCTTTGCGCACAGCGCCGCCAGCAGCAGTGCCATCCCCGCACGAATATCCGGGCTTGGCAGACCGTCCGGCTCGCCATAGAGCTGCGACGGCCCGACAACCACGGCGCGGTGCGGGTCGCACAGCACAATCCGCGCCCCCATCCCGATCAGGCGGTCCACAAAGAACAGGCGGCTCTCAAACATCTTTTCGTGGATCAGCACCGTGCCGGTGGCCTGGGTCGCCACCACCAGCGCCGTGCTGAGCAAATCCGGGTTGAAGCCCGGCCATGGCGACGAGTCAATCTTGGGAATGGCCCCGTGGATATCCTCCTGGACCCGCAACTCCTGCCCGGACGGGACGATGATATCCTCGCCCTCACAGTGCCAGGTCACACCGAGCTTGCCAAAGACAATGCGCGTCATACGGTGGTCGCGCGGGTGAGCACCCATAATGCGTAGCTCACTCCCCGTGATGGCCGCCAGACCAATGAGCGCCCCTACCTCCATAAAATCCGGGCCGATGGGATAGTCCGCCCCGCCAAGCTCCCCAACCCCCTCGATTTCCAGCACATTGGTCCCGATGCCCTCAATCCGCGCCCCCATCGCATTCAGGCAGCGGCACACATCCTGGACGTGCGGCTCCGACGCCGCGTTGCCAATGGTCGTATGCCCTTCGGCCATAACCGCCGCGAGAATGGCATGCTCCGTGCCGGTCACGCTCATCTCATCGAGAAAGATATCCGCCCCGCGCAGACCACTGGCCCGAAACGCATACTCGCGGGAGGTTACTTCCACCGAAGCGCCCAACGCGCTGAGCGCCAGCAGATGCGTGTCAAGCCGCCGCCGCCCGATGGTATCGCCACCCGGACGAGGCAGCCGGGCAAACCCGAATCGCGCCAGCAGCGGCCCGGCCAGCAGCGTCGAGGTCCGGATCTTGCGACACAACGATGGGTCGGGTTCGGTCGGCGTCAGCGCCGCGGCACACAGCGCCAGCGTATGCGCCTCCGGTCGCTCCACACGCACGCCCAGGTGTTCAAGCAGCGCCAGTTTGGTGCGCACATCGCCAATATCCGGGCTGTTGCGGAGCACGAGCTGTTTATCGGTGAGCAGCGCGGCGGCCAGGAGCGGCAGGACGGCATTTTTGTTGCCCGATGGCTTGACGCTCCCCGCCAGGCGGTGGCCCCCTTCAATCACAAAATGTTCCACCGGTTTCCCCCTTGTGTAAGAAACTCCGGCCCATATAATACCATGGTCAGTGGTATCTGGCGGTATCTCCACCGCCATCCGGTTATGGATGCTGGCAGAGGAAAAATGGAGCAACAGAACAGGTTCATGAAAATCGTGCAACAGGTAGTCCGGGCCAGGCACTATCTCTGGCCCATCTTTCGGCGGCTGGCGGTCGTCAGCATCGGATCGGTTATTGCAGCCCTGGGGTACAGCATCTTCCAGGTGCCCTTCAACATTGCGGCAGGCGGATTAAGCGGGATAGCCATTATCGTCAATGTCTTCACTGGCTGGCCCATCGGGTTCCTGTACCTCCTGCTCAACCTCCCCATCCTGGTGCTTGGCTATTTTCACCTGGGGCGCTGGCAATTTTTGCTCTACACCCCGGTGTCAGTTTTCATCTTCTCCGTTGCCACCGGTCTGATGACGCTCTATGTGCCAACGGTCATCGAGCCATACCCGCTCACGTCCGATGTGCTGCTCAGCGCCATCTATGGCGGACTGATTGGCGGCATCGGGTTTGGCCTGGTGTACCGCGTTGGGGGTAGCCCCGGCGGGACCGGTACCCTGAACCAGATTATCCAGAAGAAGAGCGGCATTCCGCTCAGTCAACTCTATTTCTATACGGACGGTGTCATTATCTTGCTTGCAGGAGCGTTTTTCGGGTGGGAAATAGCCCTGCATTCCTTGCTCTCGCTGTTCCTCAGCGGCATCGCATCCGACTACACCATTGAGGGGCCGAGCGTGGTTCGGACCGCGACTATCGTGACCCGGAACCCCGAGGTATTGAGCAGCGCCCTGATGCAAGGGTTGCACCGCAGCGTGAGTTCCTGGAGCGTCGTGGGAGGATACACCGGGCAGCCCTATTCCATGATTATGTGTACGGTGCTGCGCTCTCAGGTCAGTGAGATGAAGCAGATTATTTCTTCGGTTGACCCCGAATCGTTCGTCGTGATTGGCAATGCACACCAGGCATTGGGGAGCGGCTTTCTGAAGCACCGTCGCGAGTGATGAGTGACAAGAGCAGTGAGTCAGGAGGGCACAATGTGAACCGTGCCGAGCACCAGCCGCCCCGGTTCCAGCACCCGCCCCCCCCGCACTGGCAGCCGCGCCTGCTCCGACGGGTCGCCCGGCGCATAGACCCCCAGAAGCAGCGTGTACTCCCCCGGAGGCAGGTTGGCAGGGAGCGGGATTGAGCGGTCATCGCGGGCAGGCTTGCCGAGCAACCACACGCTGGTGGGGAGATAGCCGTCCAGGGGGGGGCCATCGTCGCTGGCCGCGGGGGGCAGGCCACACTCGCGGCAGAGGTGCAGAAACACATGGTAGTCGGTGGCAAGCTGCTGCTCAACCTCCCAGAAGAGCGAGATGGGGATGCTCCCCCCCGCCCGATAGACGCCGGGGCCGCCCGCCCCGGTTGCCTTGAGGGTGTACCCCTGCAACCGAAGGTGCGGGCCAAACCAGACCCGCATGGGCGTGGACGGTCGGGGGATTGCGCCCGTCTCATAGGCTTCCGGCGACTCCTGGCACAGCAGATGCACCCCGTTGAGTGTCAGGATACCACAGGGCCACTTCTTCTGCTCGCGGCTGTACTGGTAGTAGAGACCCACCAACCCGTAGCGGTCGCCGGTCGCGGGGTTGGGCACGTCCACCGTCCGGGCGTGCTCCGGCGCAATCAGGAGGAAGCTGCGCAGGTGGCCGGTGAAGTATTCTCGCCGGGCCGTGTCCCACTCGCGTCGGGTAAACTCCGTCTGCCCCTGCTTGAAGTCGGCAAACAGGGCTGGCTCTGGCGGCGGGTCGGCGGTCCAGCGGGGCATATAGTAGTCGTAGAGCGGCTTGAGGTAGGAGGGGTGCAGCACCACCACGTCGTCGGGGTGGACCCGACGGGCCAGCACCCGGATAGCTTCGCGGTAGGGTTCCTTCACGGCGGCCCCGGAGAACAGCCCCAACCCTGGTTGCATCAGGACCACCCCACTTATCACCACTGCGGCCCCGACAACTCCGGTGGCCAACCAGGACTGCGCGGGAGGCGGTGAGCGGCGTTTCAGGAGCGGGGAGGCCAGCAATAGCACCCACGCCGGGTATACCAACATCAGGTAGCGCGGCTCGTACAACCGTGTATATTCAAGCTGGATGAGGAACAACCCCGTCGGGATGAGCAGAAACGCAAGCACCACCCGAGCAGGGCGAGAACGGTGAACTGCCCGCTTCAGCAACCTCCCCCCGCCCCACACCGTGAGTACTGCCCAGGGCAGCAGCCACCACCAGCCCACTTCACCCGGCCCGCGGTTGACGCTGAAGCGCACCAGCGTGAGCCACAGCGCCAGCCCTCCCCGCGCCTGGCTGTGCGCTCCGGTGGCGGCCCGTTCGCCGCCCAACCCCTGCGTCATCGTCCAGACCATCCCCGCACTGAGCACCACCAGCACCAGGAGCCGCACGACCAGCACCTTCTTCACGGACCAGGACCGGAACTGGAGCCGGGACCGCCGAAGGAGCAGCACCGCGCAGGATGCCACGAGCAGCAGCACTGCCAGCCGATGCACGAACAGGCTCGTCAGCGCGATGGCTCCATAGAGCGCCCAGGCACGGGGGGTGTCTCTGCGCAGCGCCCGCAGCAGGCTCCACAGCAGCGCCGTGGACACCACCAGCAGCAGGCTGTAGGCTTTGGCTTCCTGGGCATACCAGAGCGCAAACGGTGAGGCCAGCAGCAGCAGCGCCGCAGCCAGGGGGAAGAGGGAAGGGGTCTGCCCTCCCACGCCTGCTCCCTGACCTTCCTGCTCCCTCTTCCCCTCCTGCCGCTCCACCTCCCACGCAGTGAAGAAGAGCAGGACCACGGCTCCCGCCCCGGCCAGCGCCGAGGGGAACCGAAGCGCCCATTCGCTGTCGCCCGCCAGCACGACCCATCCCTTCAGCAGCAGATGGTAGAGGGGGTAGGCCGAAGCGGGGCTGAAGAGGTCGGCCAGGAGCACATCCCACCCCTGCTGGATGGTCTGCCAGGTGGTGCCCTCGTCCAGCCAGAGGCTCTGGGCGTCCAGGTGGTAGAGCCGCAGCAGCAGCGCCACCATGAAGAGCACCAGAGGAACATACGGCGCAGGGTGAGCATGGGAGAGGAAGCGGGGAAGGGGGAGCAGGTGGCTCCGACGCCAGTATTCACGCATCATTGGTCATTGGTCATTGGTCGTCTGGTATTCGTCACGGCTTCGTATACCTGCTCAAACTGCGCTGCGGTGCGGTCCCAGGTGAATTCTGTTTCGATGCGCTCCCGCGCCGCTTGCCCCAACCGCTCCGCCAGTGCCCGGTCTTCTAGCAGGCGGGTGATAGCGGTTGCCAGCGCTGCGGGGTCGCGCTGCGGCACAATCAGCCCGTGGCGGCCATCCTCCAGCACGTCCGGCACCCCCGCCACCCGCGAGGCCACAATAGGCCGCCCGGCCCCCATCGCCTCCAGCAGCGTGTTGGGCAGGCCATCCACGCCGCGGTCCTGCACAATCGGCAGGGCAAACACATCCGCAGCGGCAAGATAGGCCGCGGCCCGCTGCCGCTCCATCTGCCCGGTGAACCGCACCCGGCTGGCGATGCCCAGGCGAGCCGCCTGCTGCTCCAGGTCGTTCCGCAGGTCGCCATAGCCGACCAGCGCCAGCAGCGCATGGGGGAACCGCTCCAACACCCGCGCCCAACCATCCAGCAATACGTCAAAGCCCTTCTTGTAGACCAGGCGGCCCAACCCCACCACCAGCGGAGTTTCTCCCGTCAGCGCCAGTTCGCTCCGCACTTGCGCCCGTGCCGAGGGGTCGGGGCGAAATTCCTGGGGGTTGATACCGTAGGGAATGGTGTAGCTGGTGGCGGGCCGTGCGCCGAGCCTCACCCCGCGACGGTGCAGGTCGGCGCTGCACGCGGTCACGGCTGAGGCAGTGCGGAAGGTCAGCCCCGCGACCGACGCGACGGGCCAGTGGCGCTCCGACATATAGATATCGCTCCCGTGCAGGCTGACGACCAGTGGGAGGTGGTGCCACCGCGCTACCAGCGCCGCCGGGGGTGCGTTGGGGATGACCCAGTGGGCATGGATAACATCGAACGGGCCGTTAGCGCCGGGCAGGGGAGGGCGAGGAGCGGTATATTTCGCTGCATTGAGCAACCCCCGCACGGCTCCCGCCAGAGCAAACGGCACCGCTGCCATGGCGGTCTGCTTGAGCGAGGTGTCGCCGAGCAGCGAACGGGCGTAGCCCCAGATGTTGAGCGAGGGGTGAGGAGCGTAGCGATAGAAGTGGAGATGCACCCCGCGCTCCACTGACGTGCGCCGCAAACCGGGGTGCCAGGGGGCAACGACATGGATGGTGTGCCCGCGGGCCGCCAGCGATGCCGCAATCTCCTCAATGAAGGGCGCGGTTGTTTCGCCCGCGTACAGGGGGTATGACGATGTGAGCATGAGAACACGCACAGGCTGTCCCTCTCTAACCGACCGACGACCCATTATAGCACGATCCTGTTTCCCTGCTTGAACAGGGGTGGTACAATCTCATAAGAAGGAGGCAGAACGAATAGAGGAAAGGAAAACGCAAATGAGCCTTCTCCCTTCATTCAACCGTGAATACAGCCACATCCTTCCGCTCATCGAGAAACTTCCCCCCCTCGAAAAACTGCGCCTCGCAGCATACCTTATCAACCAGGCCCAGGGGCTTCTTTCTTCATCTCATTCAAACCTCCAGTCTGTCCTTGAGTTTTCCGGGACATGGGAGGGAGACGATCTGGATGATTGCCTGGATCTGGTGTACGCAACCAGGTCGCCCGTGACATGGAGGCCGGAAAGTGATTTATCTGCTTGACACCAACCATTGCTCACACCTGCTGCGAGGCAACCCTGCCGTCCAGCAACGGATGAAGTCCTTACGTCGAGGTGTGGTACCACCCAGGGCAACCAGATGCGGATGATGATGGTGGTACGGACGGACATAGGAAGCCTCCTTCCTGAACGGATATCAACC